>NZ_JZWV01000059.1 GCF_000966975.1 Streptomyces katrae
CCCGGCCGCCCTCGCCCCCGCGCTCGCGGAGTTCTTCGGCCGGGATCAGGCCCGCTGACCTGCGGGCGCCTGCGGTTCCTGCGGCCCCTCGGGCTGCTCCGGCCGCCGGCGCCCGCGTCCCAGCGGCAGCAGTTCGGCGGTGACCAGCGCGGCCACCGTCGCCAGGATCACCACCGGTGTCATCGTCAGGCTGTCGACCAGCAGCAGCGCCATCACCGCGCTGCTGACCGGCAGCCGCAGTACGCTCGCGCCGGCCGCGGCCAGACCCGCCGCCACGGCCGGTACCACCCCCAGGCCGGGCAGCGGCGCCGCGAGCACCCCGGCCGCGGCGCCCAGGAACAGGGCCGGGAAGATCGGACCGCCGCGCAGGCTGCCCAGGCACAGCGCGTACGCGGCCGTCTTGCACAGCAGCACGGCCACCAGCACACCCACACCCCAGGCGTGCGGGTTCCCCACCATCGGGCCCATCAGGGCCTGCCCGGACGAGGCGACCTCCGCCGGGGACCGGTCCGTGGCCAGGGCGTAGACCGCGGCGCAGCCCCCTGCCCCGAGCGCGCACAGCGCCGTACGCGCCACCGTCTGCCGGGTCACGAAGGCCGCGACGCCCTGCCCCACGCCCACCGCCAGCCGCAGCACCACCGCCACGGCCACCGCCAGCAGCAGCCCCCAGCCCACGTCCGCCGCGTCCAGCCGGGGTACCGGCCCGGGGATCTTGACGGTCAGCCCACCGGTCTTCAGCCCGGTCCACCGGCCGAAACCGGTGAACACCAGCGCCCCCAGCCCGCTGGACAGCAGCGCGGGCAGCATGACGGCGACCAGCTGGGGGCCGCCCACCCCCACCACCTCGATCAGCAGCACCGCCGCGATCAGCGGGCTCCCGAAGATCACCGAAATGGCGGCGGCCGCTCCCGCCACCCCCATGAGCACACTGGCCTGCGGGGTCCCCGGCCCCCGCGCCAGGTCCCGCAGCAGCAGCGCGAGGCCACCGCCGAGGGCGATCAGCGGCGCCTCGGGACCCAGTACCGCACCCAGCGGCAGGCTCGCGGTCGCGGCGACCAGCACCCCGGGCAGCACCTTGGTCGAAGCCCCGCCCATGGCCAGCCCGTCCGCCGGGACGTGCCCGCCCGCGCCGGGCAGCCGGGCGGCCACCCAGCCCACCACGACCCCCGCGACCAGCAGCAACGGCAGCGGCCACCACCATGGCGCCGCCTCCCACCCCAGCCCGTCCGGCAGGCTCTCCCACAGCAGGTGCTGCAGCTCGTCCAGCCCGGCCAGGAACCAGAAGCACACCAGGGACACCGGGATGCCGATCAGGGCGCACAGCACCAGCGTCTTGCGGTACGCGGGCGTCTTGAGCAGCCCCCGCAGCAGCTCCGCCTCCCCCGCCTGGGTCGCGGTCATGGCCCGCTCCTTTCGGGCTGCCGGGACAGCCCGGTCTGGACCGCGCCGAGGAGCACCTTGGCGACGAGTCCCACCATGATCAGATCGGCCACCATCTGCAGGGTGGTCAGCACCCGCGCGGTCCCGTCGACCGGCGTGATGTCCCCGAACCCCACGGTCGCGAACACCGTCACGACGAAGTACAGGGTGTCGGTCCTGGTCAGGGGCTCGGAGAACGCGGCGGGCCGGTCCTGCGCCAGCAGGAAGTACGTCGACGCGAACAAGGTCAGGAACAACGGCACGGCGGTGGCCACGGCCTCCAGGGCCTGCAGCCGAGGATGGACCGACCGGGCGATGGCCCCGACCTGCCACAGCACCAGCCACCCGAAGAGCAGCAGCCCTCCGACGAGCGCCACCACGGCCAGGACCCCGAACCCGTGATCAAGCGGAGCCAGGTAGTAGAGCCAGGTGATCAGCGCCACCGTCCCGACGGGCCGCAGCAGGTGCCCGACCAGCCCCCACCGGAAGCCGCCACACCCCATGCCCACTCCTCCTCACCACCACCAACCCCCCTCCGGGCATTGCAACACCCCCCACCCCCACCCGCACCTCACGCACCACCACCTGGACCTGGGACTGAGGACGCACTGCCAGTGCCGACTCGCCGGAAGGCGCAAACGCCAGTAAGGGCCTGATCCACTCACGTGGATCAGGCCCTTACTGGTCTTACTCTGTCGGGGTGGCGGGATTTGAACCCACGACCTCTTCGTCCCGAACGAAGCGCGCTGCCAAGCTGCGCTACACCCCGATCGTCACCCTCGGCGTTTCCGCCTGGCGACATCGATTACTTTAGCGGACCCGGCGCCGGAGACGAAATCCGGTTTTCACGGGGCCCCGGCGGGGGCCGCGCGGGGGTCCTAGGCCTTCGGGGTGAGGGTCAGGAGGGTGGCCTCCGGGGGGCAGGCGAAGCGGACCGGGGTGAAGCGGTTCGTGCCGCAGCCCGCCGAGACGTGCAGGTAGGAGCGCTCGCCCTGGGTCTCGTACGTGGACAGGCCCTTCACCCGCTTGGTGTCGAGGTCGCAGTTGGTGACCAGGGCCCCGTAGAAGGGGACGCACAGCTGGCCGCCGTGCGTGTGCCCGGCGAGGATCAGCGGGTAGCGGTCGGCGGTGAAGGACTCCAGCACCCGCAGGTACGGGGCGTGCACGACGGCGATCGAGAAGTCCGCGTCCGCCTCCGGGCCGCCCGCGACCCGCTCGTAGCGGTCGCGCTTGATGTGCGGGTCGTCCAGGCCGGTGAACGCCAGCTCCATGCCGCCCAGCTTCAGCCGGCCCCGGGTGTTGGTCAGGTTCAGCCAGCCCGCCGCGTCGAAGGCGTCCCGCATGCCCTCCCACGGGTTGTGGACGGCGCCGACCACCGGCTTGTTGCCGTTCAGGCCGTGCCGCCCCTGGGCCTTCTCGATCAGGTAGCGGCCGGGGTTGCGCAGCCGCGGCCCGTAGTAGTCGTTCGAGCCGAAGACGTACACGCCGGGGAATTCCATCAGCGGGCCGAGCGCGTCGAGGAGCTCCGGCACGCCCTCGGTGTCGGAGAGGTTGTCGCCGGTGTTCACGACGAAGTCGGGGCGCAGTCCGGCGAGGGACTGGAGCCAGGCACGCTTCTTGCGCTGCCCGCCGACCATGTGGATGTCCGACACCTGGAGCACGCGCAGGGGACGGGCCCCGGCGGGGAGCACGGGAACGCTGACCCGGCGCAGCCGGAAGGAGCGGGCCTCGAACCCGGCGGCGTAGGCCACTCCCGCGGCCCCCACCGCCGCGATTCCGGCGGTGACCTTCAGGGGTACTCCGTAACGCGCACGCATGGCCCCATGGTCGCAGACGCGGAAAACCGATGGGCGCCACAGCCCCCGTACCTGGCAGACTCAAGGGCATGACCACGCTCAAGGCCAAGCTCCAGGAAGACCTCACCACCGCCATCAAGGCGCGCGACGAACTCGCTTCGTCCACGCTGCGCCTGACCCTCGCCGCCATCACCAAGGAGGAGGTCGCGGGCAAGGAAGCGCGCGTCCTCTCCGACGACGAGGTCCTCAAGGTGATCGCGAAGGAGGCGAAGAAGCGCCGCGAGGCCGCGGAGGCCTTCGCCCAGGGCGGCCGCGACGAGCAGGCCGCGCGCGAGACGGCGGAGGGCGAGTTCCTCGACACCTACCTGCCCAAGCAGCTCGGCGACGACGAGCTCGACGCGATCGTGGCGCAGGCGGTGGCGGAGGCCAGGGCGGCCGGTGCCGAGGGGCCGCGGGCCATGGGCGCCGTCATGAAGATCGTGAATCCGAAGGTGGCGGGTCTGGCGGAGGGTGGCCGCGTCGCCGCCGCCGTCAAGAAGCAGCTCTCCTGAGTGGAGCGAGAAGTTCTGAGTGGAGCACGAAGGGAGGGCCCCGGCCGGATGATCCGGCCGGGGCCCTCCCCTGTTGGTCCTACTGGTTCTCGTTGCCGCCGATCAGGCCCGGGTCCGCGGGGAGCCCGGGGATCGGGTTGACGGGCGGGTCGGCCGGGGTGGCGCCGCCGCCGCCCGCCGCGGTGCCGGGCTTGCTGTCGCCGGGCTTGCCGTCGCCGCCGGGCTTGCCGGGCTTCCCCGGCTTGCGCGGGTTCGTCGGCTGGTTCGGGGTGTTGCCCCGGCCGCCGCCCGCGCCACCGCCTCCGTTGCCGCCGCCCCCGACCACGGGGTCCGGGACGTGGACGTTCGCGAAGGGCGGTGCCTCACGGCCGGCCAGCGCGCCGGAGACCGCGTCCTTCCAGATCGGGCCGGGCAGGCCACCGCCGAAGACCTTCGGGTAGTACTGACCGCCGATGGTGATGTCCTCCATCGTGATCTTCTTCGCGCCGCCCGAGCCGACCCACACCGCGCCGGACATGTTCGGGGTGTAGCCGACGAACCAGGCGTTGTAGCGGCCGTCGGTGGTACCGGTCTTGCCCGCGTTGTCGCGGTCGTTCAGGCCGGCCTTCTCACCGGTGCCGGAGTCGACCACTCCGCGCAGCAGGTTGTTGATCGTGTCGGCGGTGTCCTGGGACATGGCCCGGTCGCACTTGCTCTTGGGCACCGCGAGCGCCTTGCCGTGGGCGTCGGTGATCGACTCCAGGGCGATCGGGGTGCAGTAGACGCCCCGGTTGGCGAAGGCGGCGTACGCGTTGGCCATCGTCAGCGGGGACATCTCGGCGGAGCCGAGCGCGATGGACGGCTCCTCGGGGAGCTTGACCCCGCTGGCCGGGACCACACCGAGCTTCTGCGTCATCTCCGTCACCGGGCAGAGCCCGATGTCGGAGATCATCTGCACGAAGTAGGTGTTGATGGACTTCTCCATCGCCGTCTTCAGCGCGTACGGGCCGACCTCGTCCGCCGTCTCGTTCTCGGCGGTCTGCAGCTTCCCGCCGGCCAGCGGCAGGTTCTGCCACGGCGGCGAGCCCTCGCAGCGCGTGACCGGGCTCGGGTACTCCATCTTGTTCGGCGCCGAGTAGACCTTCGTCGGCTCCATGCCCTTCTCTATGGCCGCGGCCGCGATGAAGGGCTTGAACGTGGAGCCCACCTGGAAGCCGAAGTTCGAGCCGCCCATCCGCTTGTCGACGGAGTAGTTGATCTGCGTCTCGTTCTTCCCGAAGCCGTACGGCTTGGACTGGCCCATCGCCAGGATCCGGCCCGTGCCCGGCTGGACCATGGTCACGGCCGTGGCGATCGAGTCGTCCTGGTTGACGTGGTCGCGGATGGAGTTGTTCGCGGCGTCCTGCGACTGCGGGTCCAGGGTGGTGCGGATCGTCAGGCCGCCCTGGTTCCAGATCTTCGCCCGCTCCTCGCGGGTCTTGCCGAAGACCGTGTCGGACAGGAAGGTGTTGCGCACGAAGTCGCAGAAGAAGCCCGCGCCCTTGACGGCGGTGATGCAGCCGTTCTTCGGGCGGGTCACCTTCAGGGTGACCGGCAGCTTCTTCGCCTCGTCGGCCTCGGCCTGCGAGATGTCCTTCACGTCGGCCATCCGCTGGAGGACGACGTTGCGGCGCTTCATCGCCTCCTGCGCGTCGTTCACCGGGTCGAACCGGCTCGGCGACTGCACGACGCCGGCCAGCAGGGCCGACTCGTCCAGGGTCAGGTCCTTGGCCGGCTTGCTGAAGTAGCGCTGGGCCGCGGACTCGATGCCGTACGCCGCCTGCCCGAAGTAGGTGATGTTGAGGTAGTTCTCGAGGATCTTCTTCTTCCCGAGCTCCTCCTCGACCTGGATCGAGTACTTCAGCTCGCGGATCTTGCGCCCGAGGCTCTTCTGCTGTGCTTCGGCGACCTTGGCCGGGTCGTCGCCGGCCTCCTCGACGAAGACGTTCTTCACGTACTGCTGCGTGAGCGTGGAGGCGCCCTGTGCGGCGCCGCCCTCCTGCGCGTTGCGGTTGACCGCGCGCAGGATGCCCTTGAGGTCGACGGCGCCGTGCTCGTAGAAACGCGAGTCCTCGATCGCGACGATCGCCTTCTGCATGTACGGCGAGATGGCCGTGAGCGGGACCACCTGCCGGTCCCGCGAATACACCGTGGCGATCAGGCCACCCTCGGCGTCCAGAATGGTGGTCCGCTGGCTCAGCGGAGGCGTCTTGAGATTGGCCGGGATCTCATCGAAGCCCTCGACGGTGCCCTTGGCGGCGAGGCCCAGCGCACCGGCGCCCGGGATCGCGATGCCGGCGAGAACGACTCCGGAGAGAACCGACAAACCGAGGAACCTGGTGGCCTGCTGTGGCCCCGTGAGCCCTGCGCCCGAGCGCTTCTTTCCCATGGAGGGCAGCCTACGTTCTGATTCGCCGGACACGCGCGAATGCCTTGGCCTAAGCTGTCCCCAACTGTCACAGCAGTGTGGTGCGACATCAACCCCTCGGCTTGATTTTCACCCTTCCCGAATGGGGTGGACGCATGTCCGAATCTCACCCTTCGCTCTGACGGGCGCTCACCGGTGCTTCCCTGATTTCACCCGAATCGCCGGAATGGCCGGGCATGTCGCCGGATCACTCCGTCGGGTGATCTGCCGCTTACCCATAGTCCGTTCGGACCATTCAAGATTGGGCCCGTCGGGGGTGTTGCACCGTCCCCGCCTTCCGTAACGTCCTCAACTGGCAGCGGTGAATATGCCGCTACCGCCGTGGGGGAGCCTCGATTCGGGAGAGGACGGCACCGGGATGGGCTGGGTAACCGACTGGAGTGCGCAGGCAGCCTGCCGCACTACCGATCCGGATGAACTGTTCGTTCAAGGAGCGGCACAGAACAGGGCCAAGGCGGTGTGCACCGGATGCCCGGTGCGGACCGAGTGCCTGGCCGACGCGCTCGACAATCGTGTCGAGTTCGGAGTGTGGGGCGGAATGACCGAGCGGGAACGGCGCGCCCTGTTGCGCAGGCGTCCCACCGTCACCTCGTGGCGACGGCTGCTCGAAACCGCTCGCACGGAGTACGAGCGCAGTACCGGCATCCTCACCGTGGATGTCGGCGCGGAGATCGACGTGGCGTACGAGACCTACGCGGCAGCCGGGTAACCACCCGGCCACCGCACAGGCACCACTCGTACGTACGGTCAAGCTCCGGCCGGAACCCCGGCCGCGAGTCGCTCTCCGATGGCCCGCAGCCCGGCGAGGTCGTGCACGTCGCCGGGCAGGGCGGCCACTTCGGCCACCGCCACCTCGGGATGCAGCGAGGTGAAGCGATCGCGCGTGCGCTGTTCCCGCGCGATCACCTGCATGCGTTCCGCGTGCAGGCGCAACAGGCCCGCCGTGACCGCGTCAGCGTCACCGGCACCGGCACTGTCCGTGCCCTCCGCGTCTCGTGCGTGCCCTGCGTGTTCTGCGCTGTCTACGTCTTCCGGGTGGCTTTCGGCGTCGCCGTCCACGTCGTCCACGGCGGGGGAGCCGTCGTCGGTGGCGTCACGAAGTCCAGCTTTCCCGGGCTCCTGATCGACAATGCCGCCTTCTTCAAGATTCTCTGCGGCCGCCAGGGCCCGCTCCGCGGACAGCTGCCGCGCGTCACTGCCGTGCACCCGGTTCAGCACCAGGCCGGCCAGCGGCATGCTCTCGGCGGCCAGCCGTTCGACGAAGTACGCCGCCTCGCGCAGTGCGTCCGGCTCGGGCGCCGCGACCACCAGGAAGGCCGTACCCGGCGCCTGGAGCAGCCGGAACGTCGCGTCCGCTCGGGTGCGGAAGCCGCCGAACATCGTGTCCATCGCCGCCACGAACGTCTGCACGTCCTTCAGCAGCGAGGCCCCCATCAGCTTGCTCAGCGTGCCCGTCATCATCGACATGCCGACGTTCAGGAACTTCATCCCGGCCCGCCCGCCGACCTTCGCCGGAGCCATCAGCACCCGGATGAACTTCCCGTCCAGGAACGACCCCAGCCGCTTCGGCGCGTCGAGGAAGTCCAGCGCGGACCGGCTCGGCGGGGTGTCCACGACGATCAGGTCCCAGTCGTCCTTCGCCCGCAGCTGGCCCAGCTTCTCCATCGCCATGTACTCCTGCGTGCCGGCGAAGCCGGCCGACAGGGACTGGTAGAAGGGGTTCGCCAGGATCGCCCGCGCCCGCTCGCGGTCCGCGTGCGCCTCGACGATCTCGTCGAAGGTCCGCTTCATGTCCAGCATCATGGCGTGCAGTTCACCGCCGTCGCCGTCCACGCCCTCGACCCTGCGCGGGGTGTTGTCGAGCGAGTCGATGCCCATCGACTGGGCCAGCCGGCGCGCCGGGTCGATGGTCAGCACGACCACCTTCCGCCCGCGCTCGGCCGCCCGCACGCCCAGCGCCGCGGCCGTCGTGGTCTTGCCGACCCCGCCCGCCCCGCAGCACACGATGATCCGGGTCTTCGGGTCGTCCAGCAGCGCGTCGACCGCCAGCCGCTGCGGCGTGTCCAGGCCCATGGTGTTCCCGCCCCCGCTCACTCGTCGTCCGCCTGCTTGCGCAGCTCCGTCGCCAGCTCGTACAGCCCGGCCAGCTCCATTCCGGAGCCCAGCAGGGGGAGTTCGTACGTCGGCACCTCCAGCCCCGCCAGCACCGCGCGCTGCTCCCGCTCCAGCTCGACGCGGCTCGCGTGCTCGGCGGCCTGCGCCAGCAGCGGCTCCACCAGCCGCTCGGCCAGCCCGCCCCGCCGGGCCCCGCCGAGACCCGCCCGGGACAGGGCCCTGGCGATCTCGGGGCGGCGGCCCTCCGCGGCCGTGCGCAGGGTGTCCTCATCCAGGTGGTGCGGGCGCACCATGTTGACGATGACGCGCCCGAACGGAAGACCGGCCGCCCGCAGTTCGTCGATCCCGTCCGCCGTCTCCTGGACGGGCATCTCCTCCAGCAGGGTCACCAGGTGCACGGCGGTGTCCGGGGACTTGAGCACCTTCATGACGGCCTGCGCCTGGTTGTGGATCGGCCCGAACCGGGCCAGTCCCGCCACCTCGTCGTTGACGTTCAGGAAGCGGGTGATCCGCCCGGTCGGCGGGGCGTCCATGATCACGTGGTCGTAGACGAACCGTCCGGCCTTGTCCTTGCGCCGCACCGCCTCGCACGCCTTGCCGGTCAGCAGGACGTCCCGCAGACCGGGCGCGATGGTCGTCGCGAAGTCGATGGCCCCGAGCTTCTTCAGGGCGCGCCCGGCCGACCCGAGCTTGTAGAACATCTGGAGGTAGTCCAGCAGCGCCCGCTCCGCGTCGATGGCGAGCGCGTACACCTCACCGCCGCCCCCGCCGGGCGCGACGGCGATCTTCCGCTCCTCGTAGGGGAGCGCTTCCGTGCCGAATAGCTGTGCGATGCCCTGCCTGCCCTCGACCTCCACGAGTAGAGTCCGCCTGCCCTCGCGCGCGAGGGCCAGCGCGAGTGCGGCGGCGACCGTGGTCTTGCCGGTGCCGCCCTTGCCGCTGACCACCTGGAGCCTGCTCACAACCTCCGAGCCTAACCACTCCCGCTCAGGCGTTACGCTCGCCCCCATGACCAAGAAGTTCGAATACGCGACGGTCCCCCTGCTGGTCCACGCCACCAAGCAGATCCTGGACACCTGGGGCGAGGACGGCTGGGAGCTCGTCCAGGTCGTGCCCGGCCCGAACAACCCCGAGCAGCTCGTGGCCTACCTCAAGCGGGAGAAGGCATGAGCGGCACCGTCGAGGCCCGGCTCGCCGAGCTCGGCCTGACCCTCCCCGAGGTCGTCCCGCCGCTGGCCGCGTACCAGCCGGCGGTGCGCTCGGGCGCGTACGTGTACACCGCGGGCCAGCTCCCGATGGTGCAGGGCAAGCTCCCGCTGACCGGCAAGGTCGGCGCGGAGGTCTCGCCGGAGCAGGCCAAGGAGCTCGCGGCGACGTGCGCGCTGAACGCGCTGGCCGCCGTGAAGTCCGTGGCCGGTGACCTGGACCGGATCGCGCGCGTGGTGAAGGTCGTCGGCTTCGTCGCCTCGGCCCCCGATTTCACGGGGCAGCCGGGCGTGCTGAACGGTGCGAGCGAGCTGCTGGGCGAGGTCCTCGGCGAGAAGGGCGTGCACGCGCGCAGCGCGGTCGGCGTGGCGGTGCTCCCGCTGGACGCGCCGGTCGAGGTCGAGATCCAGGTGGAACTCACCCCGGACGCCTGATCCGCCTTCTTGGCGCGAACGCCGGCGGGGCTGTTCACAGCCCCGTCGGCGATCGAGGCGCTGGGGCACCTCCCAGCGGTAGCGAAGGGCGGGGCGGGGAGACCGCTCCGCGCGGCGGGCGACGCCGCCACGGTCGGGGGCCCGTCCGGTGGAGGTGGCTCTCGAACATCGGGCCGGATGGTCGTAGCATCCGGCCATGCCGAATGGTCAGCACGGACAGCCCTCGCCCGAGCAGCCCCCCGCCGGAGGCCAGTGGTACCCCCCGGAGTGGCCCGCCCGCATCCGGGCCCTCGCGGAAGGCACCCTCACCCCGGCGGAGCCCAGGCGTGCCGCCACGGTGATGCTGCTCCGCGACACGCCCGCCGGTCCCGCCGTGCACATGCTGCGCCGCCGCGCCTCCATGGCGTTCGCCGGCGGCGCCTACGCCTACCCCGGCGGCGGGGTCGACCCCCGCGACGAGGACCGCCGCATCGGCTGGGCCGGCCCGGACCAGGAGGCGTGGGCGGCCCGCCTCGGGACCGACGCCGCCACCGCCCAGGCGATCGTCTGCGGCGCGGTCCGCGAGACCTTCGAGGAAGCCGGCGTACTCCTCGCCGGGAAGACCCCCGACACCGTCGTCGGCGACACCACCGGGGACGACTGGGAGGCCGACCGCGAGGCCCTCGTCGGCCGCGAGCTGTCCTTCGCCGAGTTCCTCGACCGCCGCGGCCTGCTGCTGCGCTCCGACCTGCTCGGGGCCTGGGCCCGCTGGATCACCCCCGAGTTCGAGCCCCGCCGCTACGACACGTGGTTCTTCGTCGCCGCCCTCCCGGAGGGCCAGCGCACCCGCAACGCCTCCACCGAGGCCGACCGGACCGTCTGGATCCGCCCGCAGGACGCCGCCGCCGGCTACGACGCGGGGGAGCTGCTGATGATGCCGCCCACCATCTCCACCCTGCGCTCCCTGGAGCCGTACGGGGCCGCCGCCGACGCCCTCGCGGCGTCCGGCGCGCAGGACCTCACCCCGGTCCTGGCCGAGGCCACGCTGGAGGACGGCGTGGTCGTGCTCAGCTGGCCGGGCCACGACGAGTTCACCAAGCGCGTCACCCTCGGAGGAGGCCCCGTATGACCGACGCAGCGGCCCTGCCCGGCCAGCCCCGCGGAACGGTCGTCTCCGGACCGGCCACCGCCCGTGCGATCAACGTCCTGGCCCCGAACCCCTCGGCCATGACCCTGGACGGCACCAACACCTGGCTGGTCTCCGAACCCGACTCCGACCTCGCCGTCGTCATCGACCCGGGCCCCCTCGACGAGGCGCACCTGCGCGCCGTCATCGCCACCGCGGAGCAGGCCGGCAAGCGGATCGCGCTGACCCTCCTCACCCACGGCCACCCCGACCACGCGGAGGGCGCCGGCCGCTTCGCCGAGCTGACCGGCACCAAGGTGCGTGCCCTGGACCCCGCGCTACGCCTGGGCGACGAGGGCCTGGCCGCCGGGAACGTGATCCGCACCGGCGGTCTGGAACTGCGCGTCGTGGCCACCCCCGGGCACACCTCGGACTCGCTCTGCTTCCACCTGCCGGCCGACCGGGCCGTGCTGACCGGCGACACCATCCTGGGCCGCGGGACGACCGTCGTGGCGCATCCCGACGGCCGCCTGGGCGACTACCTGGACTCCCTGCGCCGCCTGCGCTCCCTCACCGTCGACGACGGGGTCCACACCGTCCTGCCGGGCCACGGGCCGGTCCTGGAGGACGCGCAGGGCGCCGTGGAGTACTACCTGGCCCACCGCGCCCACCGGCTCGCCCAGGTCGAGACGGCGGTGGACGACGGCCTGGTCACTCCGGAGGCCGTCGTGGCCCACGTCTACGCCGATGTGGACCGCTCACTTTGGCCGGCGGCCGAATGGTCCGTCCGAGCGCAGCTCGAGTACCTTCGGGATCACGGACTGATCCCGGGGGGACCTGAATGAACACGCTCTACCTGCTGCTCGCGCTGCTGGCGGTCGCGGGCTGGATCGTCTCCACGATGAACCAGCGGATGCGCGCCCTGCAGGACAGGGCCGACCGGCTGGAGCGGCGGCTCGGTCTGGTCCTGGACCACCTGGGCATCGAGGAGCCGGAGTCGGCCGGTCTGGACGAGGTGCGCGCGCTGATGCGCGACGGCCGGGCCGTTGCGGCCATCAAGCTCTACCGCGAGATCACCGGCGCGGGCCTGGCCGAGGCCAAGCAGGCCGTCGAGTCCCTCGACCTCAAGGTCTAGCCCTCCGGGCGGGGCGTCTTCGTGCCGTGCCGGGCCGCGTATTCGGAGGCCAGCCACGGGCCGAGGTCGTCCAGGTACCGGCGGGCGACGGCCGGGTCCTCGACGGGGGACAGGGCCACGACGGCCGCCTCCCGCACCTGCGCGGCCCGCTGCGGGTAGTAGCGGCCGAAGACCTCCGCGGACTCGGCGAGGTCGCTGGTCCAGCCGCCCCACTCGGGCATGACCAGCGTGAAGGCGGTCCGCACCAGGTGCCGCGAGAAGAACCGGTTCATCCTGCGGAACTCGGCGGGCTCCGAGGCGGCCTCGAAGCGGGCCCGCCACCGGGGCAGCAGGGCGGCCAGGTCGCCGTTGGTCTCCCGGGCGAGCAGGCTGTCGGGACGGTAGCGGGGCAGGTGCTCGGCCAGGTCGGAGCCGAGCAGCGGGGTGCACAGGCAGGCCAGGAACCAGCCCAGGTCGTAACGTTCCTGCTCGCTCAGCAGCCGGTCCTTGCCGTACAGCAGGATGCCGACGCCGTCGATCTGCCGGAAGTCCTGGTCGAGGCCGCGGCCCAGCACGTCGGCGGTGTCCCGGTCCTCCTCGCCGGGCTCCCGGTGCAGGGCGATCAGCAGGTCGAGGTCGGACCGGCCGGCGCGAGCCGTGCCGCGCGGCACGGATCCGTAGAGGTAGGCGCTGTGGAGCCGGTTCCCGTACGCCTCCACGAGCCGGCCGCGCGCGGCGGTGACGACCTCGGCGAACGCGGGCTGGACCCGTCCGAGGGAGCCCTCCCGCTCGAAGTACCCGTCCGCGTCCAGCCCTCTGAGATCCATGATCCCTACTGTGCCGGGCGCACGGCACCGGGCGCGGGTATTTATCGGCCCGTGGCCCGGTCCACGGCCCGTGCCGGGCCGCGGACGCGCGGAGGGGCCCCGTCCGACACCCGGACGGGGCCCCTCCGTAAAGCTTCGTCAGCGCGAGCGCTTGGCGAGCCGCTCCACGTCCAGCAGGATCACGGCGCGCGCCTCCAGGCGCAGCCAGCCGCGGCCCGCGAAGTCGGCGAGCGCCTTGTTCACGGTCTCGCGCGAGGCGCCGACGAGCTGGGCCAGCTCCTCCTGCGTCAGGTCGTGGACGACGTGGATGCCCTCCTCCGACTGCACGCCGAAGCGGCGCGACAGGTCGAGGAGCGCGCGGGCCACGCGGCCCGGGACGTCGGAGAAGACCAGGTCGGACATCTGGTCGTTGGTCTTGCGCAGGCGCCGGGCGACGGCGCGCAGCAGTGCGGTGGCGACCTCGGGCCGGGCGTTCAGCCAGGGCTGGAGGTCGCTGTGGCCGAGGCCGAGGAGCTTGACCTCGGTCAGGGCGGTGGCGGTGGCGGTGCGCGGGCCCGGGTCGAAGAGCGACAGCTCGCCGATCAGCTCGCCGGGGCCGAGGACGGCCAGCATGTTCTCGCGGCCGTCGGGGGAGGTGCGGTGCAGCTTCACCTTGCCCTCGGTCACGACGTACAGCCGGTCACCGGGGTCGCCCTCGTGGAACAGGGCGTCACCGCGTGCGAGGGTCACCTCGCCCATGGAGGCGCGGAGCTCCGCGGCCTGCTCGTCATCGAGCGCCGCGAAGAGCGGGGCGCGCCGCAGAACGTCGTCCACGAGTCTCTCTCCTATGTCGACCGGCCAGTGGGGACCGTTCCCCATTTTGCCGGACGGCTCAAACAGTGCGATCAATCACAAGGATGCCGGACGGACGGGCGTGCTGTGTGGCGAGAGAGCGATCGGGGTGGTGTTACCTGAGGTCCGGGCGGGGTGTCAGCGTCCGGCCTTAGGCTGGCCGGGTGTCCAATAAGCCGGTGAGAGCACAGGCCAAGGGGTCCGCGGGAGTGACGGCGGCCCAGAATTCAGCCGTGGGCGAACAAGCCTCCGCGGCGGCGTCCGAAACGCCCCGACCTGCCCCCCAGGGCAAAGCTTCGGCCAAGAAATCGCAGCCCGTGAAGGCCGCCGCCCCGGCCCCCCGGGCGGCCGGGGTGTCCAAGTCCAAGTCCCAGCCCAAGCCGGAGTCCCGGCTCGCCATGATCCGCCGGGCCCGCCGCATCAACCGCGAGCTCGCCGAGGTGTACCCGTACGCCCATCCGGAGCTGGACTTCCGCAACCCCTTCGAGCTCCTGGTCGCCACCGTCCTCTCCGCGCAGACCACCGACCTGCGGGTGAACCAGACCACCCCGGCCCTCTTCGCCGCCTACCCCACCCCCGAGGACATGGCCGCGGCCGTGCCGGAAGAACTGGAAGAGATCATTCGGCCGACCGGGTTCTTCCGGGCGAAGGCGAAGTCCCTCCTCGGCCTCTCGCAGGCCCTGCGCGACGACTTCGGGGGCGAGGTGCCGGGGCGCATGGAGGACCTGGTCAAGCTGCCGGGAGTGGGCCGCAAAACGGCGAACGTGGTGCTCGGCAACGCCTTCGGGGTCCCCGGGATCACCGTCGACACCCACTTCGGCCGGCTGGTGCGCCGGTTCAAGTGGACCGAGCAGGAGGACCCGGAGAAGGTCGAGGCGGAGATCTGCGCGATCTTCCCCAAGAGCGAGTGGACGATGCTCTCGCACCGCGTCGTCTTCCACGGCCGCCGTATCTGCCATGCCCGCAGGCCTGCCTGTGGCGCTTGCCCCATCGCCCCGCTCTGCCCCGCCTACGGGGAGGGCGAGACCGACCCGGAGAAGGCGAAGAAGCTGCTGAAGTACGAGAAGGGCGGCCAGCCGGGCCAGCGGCTCTCCCCGCCCCCCGACTACCCGGGCCTCCCGGCAGCGCCCCTGGGGGCCCGTACGGAGCCCTGAGCGGGGCCGCGGGCGCCAGGGGAGCGCGGCGGCCGTCCGGGAGCGCGGCCGCCGACCGGGAGCGCGGCCGGGCCGCCGCACGCCCCCGGTGGAACGAATCGGGACCCGGGCCGCGTTCTGCGGACGGGGAGAACACGGACAGGGGTTGCCCATGACGCGCGGTACGCAGGACGAGACCACGGCCGAGGCCGGGCACCGGGCCGACGGCCTGGAGCTGACGACCGCCGGCCTGCCCGGCTGGCTCGACCCCGTCGTGGAGGCGGCCCGGACGGTCCGGCCCCGGCAGCTCAGCCGCTTCCTGCCCCCGGAGGACGGCGGGGGCCGCCAGTCCGCCGTGCTGATCCTCTTCGGGGAGGGCCCCCGCGGCCCGGAGATCCTGCTCCAGGAGCGCGCCGGCACCCTCCGCTCGCACGCGGGCCAGCCCTCCTTCCCCGGTGGCGCCCTGGACCCGGAGGACGGCGACCCGCACACCACGGGCCCGCTGCGCGCCGCGCTGCGCGAGGCCGAGGAGGAGACCGGCCTGGACCCGGCGGGCGTCCAGCTCTTCGGCGTACTGCCCCGGCTCTACATCCCGGTCAGCGAGTTCGTCGTGACCCCGGTGCTCGGCTGGTGGCGCGAGCCCTCGCCGGTCGGCCCGGTGGACCCGGCGGAGACGGCCCGGGTCTTCACGGTGCCCGTGGCGGATCTCACGGACCCCGCCCACCGGGTCACCGTGGTCCACCCGAGGGGCCATCAGGGGCCCGCTTTCACCGTGGAATCGGCTCTGGTCTGGGGTTTCACCGCCGGAGTCATCGACCGGATCCTGCACTACGCCGGCTGGGAACGCCCGTGGGACCGCTCACGTCAGGTCCCGCTCGACTGGCACGCATGAGACGGTGACCCTCGTGAACGTGCTGGACATCCTGTTGCTGCTCGCGGCCGTGTGGTTCGCGATCGTCGGCTACCGCCAGGGCTTCGTCGTCGGCATCCTGTCGGTGACCGGCTTCCTGGGCGGTGGCCTCATCGCCGTGTCCCTGCTCCCGCTGATCTGGGACCGGGTGACGGACAACGGCAACCAGGTGTCCACCACCGTCGTGGTGATCGCCGTCGTGGTCATCATCATCTGCGCCTCGATCGGCCAGGCCCTGACCACCCATCTGGGCAACCGGCTCAGACGCCACATCACCTGGTCGCCGGCCCGCGCCCTCGACGCGACCGGCGGCGCGCTGGTCAACGTCGTCGCGATGCTGCTGGTGGCCTGGCTGATCGGCTCCGCGCTGGCCGGCACCTCACTGCCCACCCTGGGCAAGGAGGTCCGCAACTCCAAGGTGCTGCTGGGCGTGTCGCGGGTGCTGCCCACCCAGGCGAACACCTGGTTCTCGGACTTCAGCTCCACCCTCGCCCGCAACGGCTTCCCGCAGGTCTTCAGCCCGTTCTCCAACGAGCCCATCGCCGAGGTGAAGCCGCCCGACCCGGCGCTGGCCGCCAGCGCCGTCGCCCAGCAGGCCCGGCTCTCGATCGTGAAGGTCGTCGGCACCGCGCCCAGCTGCAGCAAGGTCCTGGAAGGCACCGGCTTCGTCTTCGCCCCCGGCAAGGTGATGACCAACGCCCACGTCGTCGGCGGGGTCATCGAGCCGACCGTGCAGATCGGCGGCGAGGGCAAGCTCTACGACGGCAAGGTGGTGCTCTACGACTGGGAGCGCGACATCGCCGTCCTGGACGTGCCCAAGCTGCGCGCCCCCGCCCTGGAGTTCACCGAGAAGGACGCCACGAGCAGCAGCGACGCGATCGTGGCCGGCTTCCCGGAGAACGGCGGGTACGACGTCCGCGCGGCCCGTGTCCGCGGCCGGATCAACGCCAACGGCCCGGACATCTACCACCGGGGCACCGTCCGCCGCGACGTCTACTCGCTCTACGCGACCGTCCGCCAGGGCAACTCCGGCGGCCCGCTGCTCACGCCCGAGGGCCGCGTGTACGGGGTCGTCTTCGCGAAGTCGCTCGACGACCCGAACACCGGCTACGCCCTGACGGCGGACGAGATCCGGGACGACATCCGCGTCGGCAGGATCGCCGACCGGCGGGTCGACACCCAGGGCTGCGCCCTCTGACGGCCGGCTGCGCCCCCTGATCCCGGGCCCCGCCCGGGGGGCAGGGGGCGGCGCGCCGCTACACCCGTGGATGGCGCAGCCGCGCCGACACCCAGCGGGCGCGGCGGCGCAGGATGCGCGGGATCCCGAGACGGGGGTCGTGGCCTTCGCGGCCCGCCCCCCTGTCGTGTGTGCCCGGCACCGTGGCCGAGCGGCGTTCGCGTGCGGTGTCACCGTGGTCGTGCGTCCAGCCCATACAACGAGCTGTGCCCGGTGCCCAAGGTCGGTAACCCCGTGCGGGGCGGCCAATTGGCCTATGCGCCGGGCAATTGAACGACCGTAAGACGGTCGGACGAATAAACTGCGGGCCCGTCAGCAATCGGTGACGGACCCGTCAGGTCCTGGCCAAAGCCCTGTCAGGGGCGGTCGGGCTCCGGGTCCTTGAGCCAGTTCACCAGCTCGGCGGAGAAGGCGGCCGGGTCCTCCTCGTGCGGGAAGTGCCCGAGGCCGTCGAAGAGCCGCCAGCGGTAGGGGGCCTCGACGTACTCCCCGGATCCGGCGGCGCTGCGCGTACGCATCACCGGGTCCAGCGATCCGTGCAGGTGCAGGGTCGGCACCCGGACGGGCCGCTTCATCCGGCGGTAGAACTGCAGCCCGTCCGGCCGGGCCATCGAGCGCATCATCCAGCGGTAGGGCTCGATGGAGCAGTGCGCGGTGGACGGGATGCACATCGCCCGCCGGTACACGCCGAGCGCCTCCTCGTCCGCGCCGCCCTCCTGGAGCCGCGGCCCGGACCACTCCCGGATCAGCTGTCCCACCAGGGCCCCGTCGTCGGCGACCAGCTGCCGCTCGGGGATGAACGGCCGCTGGAAGCCCCAGATGTGGGAGCTCGCCCGGGTCTGGCCGAGGTCGCCCATCATGGCCGAGCGCCAGCGGCGCGGGTGCGGCATGGAGGACACGACCAGCCGGCGCACCAGCTTGGGCCTCATCACGGCGGCCGTCCAGGCCAGGTAGCCGCCCAGGTCGTGTCCGACGAGGGCGGCGTCCGGCTCGCCGAGCGACCGGATGACCCCGGTGATGTCGAGCGCGAGGTTCGCCGGGTCGTAGCCGCGGGGGGTGCGGTCGCTGCCGCCCACCCCGCGCAGGTCCATCGCGACCGCGCGGTACCCGGCGTCCGCGAGGGCGGTCAGCTGGTACCGCCAGGTCCACCAGAACTGCGGGAAGCCGTGCAGCAGGAGGACCAGCGGCCCGTCGCCGAGCTCCGCGACATGGAACCGGGCGCCGTTGGCCGCGACGTCCCGGTGGGTCACCGCCCTGCCGTCCGGCAGGGCGATCCGTACCGCCGTGGCGGCGGTGGGCGGAGTGCTGGAGTCCGGCGAGGGGGCTGTCATGAGGACGAGCGTGCCACACCCACGGCCTGGTCACTCACCGGCCGCGGGTGCGGCTTGACGGTTCCCACCACCGCGGCGGTCTGCTTGACCGAGTCGATCGTCTTCACCGGCGGCTTGACCTTCTTGAACTTGGCCACCGCCAGCAGCCCGACCAGGCCCGCCAGCAGCCAGAACGCCACGCCGACGATGAGGAAGGACCAGGCGAGCCCCAGACCGAGGTTGTGGATGCCGTAGGCCGCGGCGAAACTCAGTACGGGGAGGGAGAAGAGCAGGAGCACGCCCGCCGCGATCGCCGCGCCGCTGCCGATGCCCGCGCGCTTGACGTCCTGCTTGATCTCCACCTTGGCGAGCGCGATCTCGTCGTGCACCAGGGCGGACATCTCGGCGGTGGCCGCGGCGACGAGCTGGCCGAGGGTGCGCTCGGCCCCCGGAGCCCCTTGGTCCGTTGCGCTCATCTCTGTCTCCCTCTGTCGTCGTCTGCCGGCGGCTGTCCTCCGTCGTCAGTCAGATCATGCCGGACGGTCGGCCCGCGTGCTGGACCCGCCCGTGGCTTCGCCCGCGCCGTCCTGCGGCTCCGGGGCCTCCGCCGGGGCGAGGGCGATGGCCCGACGGCGGTGCTCCGCGGCCTTCTCCTCGTGGATCCGCGCCATCCGCAGGTGGTAATCCGGGTTGCCCTCCTCGTAGATGTCGGGGATCCCGTCGCGGTCCTCGTCGCGCTCCTCCGCCTCGGTCAGGGCGCGGTACCTGCGGTCGCGGAGCTTGAGCATGACGCAGGCGATCACGGCCGCGATGAGGGAGCCGAGCAGGACGGCGGCCTTGACCTCGTCGGTGAGGACGGGGTCCTCGGTGAAGGCGAGTTCGCCGATCAGGAGGGAGACGGTGAAGCCGATGCCGGCGAGGGTGGCCACGGCGAGCACGTCCGGCCAGGCGAGGTCCTCGCTCAGCTCCGCCCGGGTGAAGCGGGCGGCGAGCCAGGTGCCGCCGAAGATGCCCACCGTCTTGCCGACGACCAGGCCGAGGACCACGCCGAGGGTCTCGGGGCGGGTGAAGACCTGCGCGACCGCCCCGCCGGAGAGGGAGACCCCGGCCGAGAACAGGGCGAAGAGGGGGACGGCCAGGCCTGCCGACAGGGGCCGGACCAGGTGCTCGATGTGCTCGCCGGGGGAGTGGTGTTCGCCCTCCCTGCGGGTGCAGCGGAGCATCAGGCCCATGGCGACGCCGGCGATGGTGGCGTGGACCCCGCTGTTGTACATCAGGCCCCAGATGACCAGGGCCAGCGGCACGTAGACGTACCAGCCGCGGACGCCGGCGCGCAGCAGGAACCAGAAGAGGACCAGGCCGGCGACGGCTCCGCCCAGCGCCGCGAAGTTGATGCTGCTGGTGAAGAACACCGCGATGATCAGGATGGCGAAGAGGTCGTCGACGACGGCCAGGGTCAGCAGGAAGGCGCGCAGCGCGGAGGGCAGTGAGGTGCCGATGACCGCGAGGACGGCGAGGGCGAAGGCGATGTCGGTGGCGGTGGGAACCGCCCAGCCCGCGGTCGAGCCGCTGCCGAGGGTGTTGACCAGGAAGTAGACCAGGGCGGGCACGGCCATGCCGCAGAGGGCGGCGACGACGGGGAGTGCGGCGGCCTTGGCGTCGCGCAGGTCGCCGGCGACGAGTTCGCGTTTGAGCTCGATGCCGGCGACGAAGAAGAAGACCGCGAGCAGGCCGTCGGCCGCCCAGTGCTGCACCGAGAGGTCCAGGCCGAGGGAGGCGGGGCCGATGTGGAAGGAACGGACGCTGTCGTAGCCGCCCGATATCGCGGGGATGTTCGCCCACACGAGTGCGGCGATCGCGGCCACCAGCAGCAGGACGCCGCCGACGGTCTCGGTGCGCAGCGCGTCCGCGACGAAGCGGCGCTCGGGGAGGGAGAGCCGTCCGAGGAGCTTGCGGCGGGGTGCGGGCGTGGCCACGGGGGGACCTCCGGTCGGTCGACGGCATGACACATGCAGTTGCCGACCAGACTTCCCGGCGCACCTAGAGACGTGGAGAGTTTTAGAGCGTCAAATCTTGACGCTTCTCATATTTTACAGGGTCCGTTCGGTCGTATCGGGTGATCTTCACCTTAAACGGAGGGAGGGCGTCCGGCGCGCTGTGCGCCGGACGCCCGTGCGGTTCGAGCCCGCCGCCGGTCAGTCCTCGTCGGAGGCGCTGGGCAGCTTCGTCTGGATCAGGTCCATCACCGAGGAGTCGGCGAGCGTGGTGACGTCGCCGACCTCGCGGTTCTCCGCCACGTCGCGCAGCAGACGGCGCATGATCTTGCCGGACCGGGTCTTCGGCAGCTCCTGCACCGGCAGGATCCGCTTCGGCTTGGCGATCGGACCGAGGGTGGCGCCCACGTGGTTGCGCAGCTCCGCGACCAGGCCCTCCGTCTCCGAGGCGCTGCCGCGCAGGATGACGAAGGCCACGATCGCCTGACCGGTGGTCTCGTCGGCCGCGCCGACCACGGCGGCCTCGGCGACCGCGGGGTGGGAGACGAGGGCCGACTCCACCTCGGTGGTGGAGATGTTGTGACCCGACACCAGCATCACGTCGTCGACGCGGCCCAGCAGCCAGATGTCGCCGTCGTCGTCCTTCTTGGCGCCGTCTCCCGCGAAGTATCGGCCCTCGAAGCGGGACCAGTAGGTGTCGATGAAGCGCTGGTCGTCACCCCAGATGGTGCGCAGCATCGACGGCCACGGCTCGGTGAGGACCAGGTATCCGCCCCCGCCGTTCGGGACCTCGTGGCCCTCGTCGTCGACGACGGTGGCGCCGATGCCGGGCAGGGCGCGCTGGGCGGAACCGGGCTTGGTGGCGGTGACGCCCGGCAGCGGGGAGATCATCATCGCGCCGGTCTCGGTCTGCCACCAGGTGTCCACGATCGGACAGCGGTCGCCGCCGATGTGCTTGCGGTACCAGACCCAGGCCTCGGGGTTGATCGGCTCGCCGACCGAGCCGAGCACGCGCAGGCTCGACAGGTCGAACTTGGCGGGGATGTCGTCGCCCCACTTCATGAACGTACGGATCGCGGTGGGCGCGGTGTAGAGGATGGTCACGCGGTACTTCTGCACGACCTCCCAGAACCGGCCCTGGTGCGGGGTGTCCGGGGTGCCCTCGTACATCACCTGCGTGGCGCCGTTGGCCAGGGGGCCGTAGACGATGTAGGAGTGCCCGGTGACCCAGCCGATGTCGGCCGTGCACCAGTAGACGTCGCTCTCCGGCTTCAGGTCGAAGACGGCGTGGTGGGTGTACGAGGCCTGCGTGAGGTACCCGCCCGAGGTGTGCAGGATGCCCTTCGGCTTACCCGTGGTCCCCGAGGTGTAGAGGATGAAGAGCGGGTGCTCGGCGTCGAAGGCCTGCGGGGTGTGCTCGGTGGACTGGCGGCCGACCAGGTCGTGCCACCACAGGTCGCGGCCCTCGGTGAAGGCGGTGTCCTGGCCGGTGCGGCGGACGACGAGCACGTGCTCGACCTGCGGGCACTTGGCGACGGCCTCGTCGATGGCGGGCTTGAGCGCGCTGGGCTTGCCACGGCGGTAGCCGCCGTCGGCGGTGATCACCAGCTTGGCGTCGGCGTCCTGGATGCGGGAGGCGACGGCGTCGGCGGAGAAACCGCCGAAGACCACCGAGTGCGCGGCGCCGACCCGGGCGCACGCGAGCATCGCGACGACGGCCTCGGGGATCATCGGCAGGTAGACGGCGACCCGGTCGCCCGCCTGGACACCGAGCTCGGTGAGGGCGTTCGCGGCCTGCGAGACCTCGTCCTTGAGCTGGGCGTAGGTGATCGAGCGGCTGTCGCCGGGCTCGCCCTCGAAGTGGATGGCGACACGGTCGCCGTTGCCGGCCTCCACGTGCCGGTCCACGCAGTTGTACGCGACGTTCAGCTTGCCGTCGGCGAACCACTTCGCAAAGGGCGGGTTGCTCCAGTCGAGCGTCTCGGTGGGCTCGGTCTCCCAGGAAAGCCGTCGGGCCTGCTCGGCCCAGAAGCCCAGCCGGTCCGTGCCGGCCTGCGCGTACGCGGCCTCCTTCACGTTCGCGGCGGCGGCCAGATCGGCGGGCGGTGCGAACCGCCGCTCCTCTTTCAACAGGTTGGCCAGGCTCTCGTTGCTCACGACATCTCCCTTTCCCAGGGTGTCCGTTGTCCCCGGGCATAGCTGAGTCCCCGGGGACAGCTCATCAGTCAGACGCCCAGGTGACAAGGGGTTGCCGAAAATTGGTTTAGACCTATACCACGCCTGGGCCCGTGCCCGGCCTCCGTGCGCGCGGCGTGTCGGCGTGCGCACGGCGGCGTGCCGCCGGCCCCTTCCCGCCGCTGGGAGGGAAGGGGCCGACGGCTTGCACGGATACGGGAGGGTATCGGTTCGGGAGGGCCTCTGGTCAGGCGTTCTGGCCGACGCTGTCGAAAACCCGACAGTCGAAGAAGTCCTCTCCGGCGGACAGGAGATAGGCCTGGGCCTCACCCACGTGGAAGTACATCCCGTGCAGTTCCAGCGTTCCCTCGGCGAGTCGCCGGGCCACCGATTCGTGGGCGCGCAGATGCTCCAGCTGCTGCACGACGTTGGTCAGGCAGAGCTGCTCGACGGCGTCGGCCGGGAGCCGCCCCGAGATCCGCGCCCAGGCGTGGTGGCGGCTGCCCATCCGCTTCAGGCTGGGCAGGCCGTGCCGCAGCCAGCGGGTGAGCGGGGTCGCCGGATCACCCGGACGGGAGTTGAGCAGGGCCTGCATGGCCCCGCAGCCCGAGTGCCCGCACACGGTGATGCTGGCGACCTGGAGCACGTCCACGGCGTACTCGATGGCCGCGGCGACGGAGTCGTCGCCGGACTCCGCACCGGGCAGCGGCACGAGATTGCCCACGTTGCGCACGGTGAACAGGTCGCCCGGGCCGCTGGCGGTGATCATGCTGGTGACCAGGCGGGAGTCGGCGCAGGTCAGGAAGAGCTGCGCGGGCCGCTGCCCCTCGCGCGCCAGCCGGGCCAGCTCCTCGCGCACGTGCGGGGCGGTGTCCCGCTGGAAGGCGCCGATCCCGCTCGCGAGTTGGCCCGCCCCGGACCTCCGGGGGGCGGCCGCCGGGGCACCGGAAGCCCCGGCCGCGCCGGGAACCCTGTGGACCGCGGCGCCCTCGGGCCCGGCGCCGCCCTGCTCCGTCCGCCCCGCCGGTGTGGGCTGCGCGGCCTGAGCGGCCCGGTGGTCGCAGTGGTTCTGCCAGGGTGTCCAGGGCCGGCAGCACTGGTGCCCGCCCCGGCCCGCCTCGCCCCGGTGGCCGCCGCCGGCCGCGACGCCCCCACCCGCTCCGGGGTCCTCGTCTCCGCCGGTGTCGGGTGAGGGGCCCAGGGTTCCGCCGGAGAACGCGGCACCGCCCCGGCCGGTCAGCTCGAGCGATCCGCCGTGCGCCAGGTGCGACTCCTGCCAGTCCTGCAGGGTCTCGTACGCCGCGTGGTCCATGAACGAGCCGTCCAGCTCGACCACCGCGTGCCCGCCGTGGGGAACCTGGTTCAGCACCCGGCTCAGCCGGGGGACTGCGAGGAAGGTCAACTGCCCGCGCGCCGTGATCCGGTGGACGCCCCCGGACTCCGCCACCGTGATCCGGGTCCGGGCCAGCCGGCGCAGGGCCAGGGCCACGGCCACCGCGATCCCGACGGCCACGCCCTCCAGTACCCCGCCCAGCACCACGGCCGCGATCGTGGTCGCGTACACCAGGATCTCGCGGTGCCGGAAGACCGTCCGCAGGTGCGTGATGCTGACCATCTGGACTCCGACGGCCATCACCAGGGCGGCCAGGGCCGCGAGCGGGATCAGGTCGAGGACGGGGACGAGCAGACCCGCCGCGAGCACCACCCACAGCCCGTGGAACATGGCTGATTTCCGGCTCACGGCACCCGACTTGACGTTCGCCACGCTGCGCACGGCCACGCCCGTGATCGGCAGGCCGCCCAGCAGCCCGGAGACGATGTTCGCCGCGCCCTGGCCGCGCAGCTCGCGGTCGAGGTCGGCGCGGGGCGGCCGGTCCTCCGTACCGCGCTCGGAGGCGATCAGCTTGTCGGTGGCGACGCAGGACAGCAGGGACTCCACGCTGCCGACCAGCGTGATCGTCAGGACCGCGGCGATCAGCCCGAGCACGGGCCCCTCGGGCAGCTCGGGCAGGGCGTGGCTGCTCCAGGACGGCAGGTCGACCCGGGGCAGGGTGAGCCCGGCCAGGGCCGCGAACGCCGTGGCCGAGGCGACGGCGGCCAGCGCGGCCGGCACCTTGCGCAGGGCGCGGCCCGCCCGTCCCGGCAGCCGGTTCCAGCCGAGCAGGACGCACAGCGTCGCCGCGCTCACCGCCAGCGCGGCCGGATGCGGATCGGCCAACTGGGCGGGCAGCCCGAGCACATTGGCAACGGCCGAGCTCTGCGGGGTGCCGCCGAGGACGATGTGCAGCTGGGCCAGGGCGATGGTCACACCGATGCCCGCGAGCATGCCGTGCACGATGGCCGGACTGACCATCAGCGCGGACCGCGCGGTGCGCAGGAAGGCGAGTCCGAGCTGGCAGCAGCCCGCGAGGACGGTGATGGCACAGGTGGTCCGCCACCCGTAGCGCTGGATCAACTCGGCGGTCACGACCGTCAGTCCGGCGGCCGGACCGCTCACCTGGAGGGGCGCGCCGCCGAGCCGTCCGGCCACGATCCCGCCCACCGCCGCGGCCACCAGTCCGGCTTGCAGGGGGGCGCCGGTGGCCAGTGCGATGCCGAGGGAGAGCGGCAGGGCGATCAGGAAGACGGCTGCGGACGCGGACAGATCGGCGGGGAGGTCCTTGCGGAAGTCCCTCCTGCCCGGCGGCCGGAGGGCGGATGGGGCTGGGGTGGTGGCAGTCATGGGTTCCCGTCTCCTCTGGGAGGGGTGAAGCGGCGGGAGTCTCAACACTCGGTAAATGGATGGTAATGGAGAGTAAAGAAGAGCGGGAGGTAATACGGGCAAATGGCCTAGAAGCCCACTCTTGAGGGTGATTAAGCATTTTGTCTGGCTTGTCACACCTTCCTAAAACCGCACTGCATGGGACGTTGCGTCGCGAACGTCCTGCATCGGTACTGCGAGGGAGAGGTGTGCGGATGATGGCCGCCACGAAGAAGATCGCCGGCGGGCTGGTCGCCACGGCCCTGGTCCTGTGCGCCGCCGGCTGCAGCGGCTCCGGGTCCGCCGGGCGCGGCGCGCCCGGCGCGCCGAACGGGAGGAAGGGTGCCGCGGCCCCCGAGGCGCCCGGCAGCGTCAACCGGCCCATCGGTGACGGTTCGACCGCCTACACCGGGCCGCAGCCGAACGTGGAGAAGCCGCAGAAGCTGAAGCCCGGTGAGAAGCCGCCGCAGTTCGTGGTGTTCTCGTGGGACGGGGCCGGTGAGGACAGCCAGAAGCTCTTCTCGCACTTCCGCGAGGTCGGCAAGGAGTACAACGCCCGGATGACCTACTTCCTCAGCGGCGTGTACCTGCTGCCGGAGGAGAAGCGTTCCCTCTACACCGCGCCGCAGCACTCGCCGGGCCGTTCCGACATCGGGTTCGGCGACCTCCAGGGCATCAAGGACACCGCCACCCAGGTCCGCGCGGCCTGGCTGGAGGGCAACGAGATCGGTACCCACTTCAATGGCCACTTCTGCGGCCCCGACGGCGGTGTCGGCACCTGGTCCGTCGAGGAGTGGAAGAGCGAGATCAACCAGGCCAAGTCCTTCGTCAAGAACTGGAAGACGAACGCCGGCCTGAAGGAGATGGACCCGCTCCCCTTCGACTACGACAAGGAGCTCATCGGAGCCCGCACCCCCTGCCTGGAGGGGCAGAAGAACTTCATGCTGGCGGCCAAGGACATGGGCTTCCGCTACGACTCCAGC
This sequence comes from Streptomyces katrae, assembly GCF_000966975.1. Lineage (GTDB taxonomy): Bacteria > Actinomycetota > Actinomycetes > Streptomycetales > Streptomycetaceae > Streptomyces > Streptomyces katrae. The sequence continues at coordinate 26,327 of NZ_JZWV01000059.1, forward strand.
GGGATCAGCAAGCAGGTCTGGCCCAAGAAGACGGACGGGCTCTGGGACCTCCCGCTCCAGCTGGTGCCGATGCCCGGCCGGGCCTTCGACACGCTGAGCATGGACTACAACTACATGGTCAACCAGTCCGGCACGACCACGCAGGGCGACCCCTCGCAGCACCAGTACTGGGGCGACCAGATGCGCGACGGGCTCAAGCAGGCCTTCGACCGGGCCTACGAGGGCAACCGCGCACCGCTCATCATCGGCAACCACTTCGAGTCCTGGAACGGCGGCACCTACATGCGCGCCGTAGAGGAGTCCATCAAGAGCATGTGCGGCCAGAAGGAGGTCCGCTGCGTGCCCTTCCGCGAGCTGGCCGACTGGCTGGACGCCCAGGACCCGAAGACCCTGGACTGGCTGCGGACCCTGGAGGTCGGCCAGGCACCGAAGGAGGGCTGGACGAAGTTCCTCACCGCGGGGCCGCCGGCCGCGCCGGCGGCCCCGACGGGCAAGGTCAAGCCGGCTGAGGGGCCGGCCGGCGAGCCGGACGAGGGCTGACCAGACCCTCGTGGAGTACGAAACCGGGGTCGACCTGCGCCGCCAGGTCGGCCCCGGTCTTGGCGTTGCCCCAGCTCTCCGCGTTGCGCAGGTGGAAGTGGACCATCTGCTCGGTGTACCGGCCCCAGTCGCGGCCGGAGTAGGAGTCCCGCGCCGTGTCCCGGAGGGTCTGCAGGGCGAGCCGGTTGGTCGCCTCCAGCAGCTCGAAGGCGGCCGGGCGGCCCCGCTCCATCGCCCGCACCCAGTCGGAGTGCCCGAAGGTGACCAGCAGGTCCTCGCCCACCTCGTCCTGGAGGAACTCGATGTCCTCCGGCCCCTGCACCTTGTTCCCGACGACCCGCAGGCTGACGCCGAAGTCCCGGGCGTACTCCTTGTACTGGCGGTAGACCGACACCCCCTTGCGGGTCGGCTCGGCCACCAGGAAGGTCATGTCGAAGCGGGTGAACATCCCCGAGGCGAAGGAGTCGGAGCCGGCCGTCATGTCGACGACGACGTACTCGTCCGGCCCGTCGACCAGGTGGTTGAGGCAGAGCTCGACCGCTCCGACCTTGGAGTGGTAGCAGGCCACCCCCAGGTCCGACTCGGTGAAGGGGCCCGTCGCCATCAGCCGTACGGGGTCCCCGTCGAGCAGCAGCGTGCGCGCGCAGGCCTCGTAGACCGGGTTGTCCTCGTCCACCCGCAGCAGGCGCGAGCCGGCCCCGGGCGGAGTGGTCTTGATCATGGTGTCGGCCGAGGCGATGCGGGGGTTCGACCCGCGCAGGTACTCCTTGATCAGGGGCAGGTGCGCGCCCAGCGCGGGCAGCGCGGCCGCCTCCTCCTCGGCGAGCCCGAGGGCGGCTCCGAGGTGCTGGTTGATGTCGGCGTCCACCGCGACGACGGGGGTTCCACTGGCTGCGAGGTGGCGGATGAAGAGGGAGGACAGCGTCGTCTTCCCACTGCCTCCCTTTCCCACGAAAGCGATCTTCATGTTCACCAAGAGTAGTGGAGTGATCGCGGGGGGTGGTCAAGGTGAGTGAAGAAGACCACTCCAAGGAGGGGTCGGTGCTATGGGCCCGCAGTGCGTAGGCTCCCTACTTATGAGTAGCGCTTCCGACCCGCTGGCGGCCCTGGGCGCCCTGCCGGGTGTCGCAGAGTCCGTGGAATCCGTACGCAAGGCCGTGGACCGGGTCTACGGGCACCGGGTCATGCGCCGGCGCAGCGGGGAGATCACCTCGGAGGCCGCGCTGCGCGGCGCCCGGGGGAGCGCGGCACTGTCGGGGGCCGACTGGGCGCTGGAGGAAGTGCGCCGCCGGACCGACTTCAGTGCGGACGCGGAGGCGCTGACGGTCGGCGCGGCCCTGCGCCTGACGGCGGAGGCCGGCCAACTGCTGAGCATCTGGCGGCAGTCGCCGATGCGGGTCCTCGCCCGTCTGCACCTGGTCGCGTCCGGCACGGCCGTGGCGGGGGACGTGGTGGGCCGCCCGCGCCTGGCCGGTGAGCCGGTGGACGAGCCCCTGGTGGACCTCCCGCTCCCGGACGCCGACGAGGTCGCGGGCCGGCTCGACGGGCTGGCCCGGGTGGTCATCGCGGGCGGGTCGGCTCCGGCTCTGGTGACGGCCGCGGTGGTGCACGGCGAACTGCTGGCGCTGCGCCCCTTCGCCTCGTACAACGACCTGGTCGCGCGCGCGGCGGAGCGGATCGTACTGATCAACAGCGGGCTGGACCCGAAGGCGATCTGCCCGGCGGAGGTCGGCCACGCCGAACAGGGAGCCGAGGCCTACCTGGAGGCCTTCAAGGGCTACGTGTCCGGGACCGCGGAGGGGATGGCGGCCTGGATCGCGCACTGCGGCCGCGCGGTCGAGCTCGGCGCGCGCGAGTCGACGGCGGTCTGCGAGGCGCTCCAGCGCGGCGCGGCATAGGCCCGGGCGAGGGGTCCGGACGGGGGCGAGGGGTCCGGGCGAAGGCCCGGACACAGGGTTGCGGCGACACCGTACTGCTCTGGTGTCGCCGCTGGCATTCACGCCCAGTTACCAAGCGTCCTCGATAGTGCCCATCAGGCCGGGTGCTTTGCCCGTGGCCTGGTGCGGCTGGCCCGTAATCGACGGGTCGACGTCGCGTGGGTGCTCGGCGTTCCTGCTTCGGTCCGTGGGCCTTACTGCGTTTTAAAGATGATCCTCTCGGATGTTCTTTGGTCTCGCGGGCCGTGACTCCTTTGTACCTCGCTTCGGAGCGGAGTGAAACCCCTGGCCCGAGTTCTTTACTTTCCGGGGCGATCCAGGGCGATTAGGACACCCCGTATCGCCCCAGGCCGGGACGATTCTCCTGCTCCGGGCGGAGTCGTGGATCAGGCCGACGCCAGCGCCGCGGCGGCACGCCGGCGGCTCGCGTACGGCCGCCGCGCCCACCGCCGCCGCGGCGACGAGCGCGGGCCGGGCGGGCACGGACAGTCCGGGCAGCCGCTGCTTCAGCCGCACCGGCTTGCTGAACACCAGCACCGGCCACTCACGCGCGAGGGCCTCGCGCCTCAAGGCCCGGTCGGGATTGACCGCGTGCGGATGCCCGACGGCCTCCAGCATCGGTACATCGGTGATGGAGTCGCTGTACGCGTAGCACCGGGCGAGGTCGTACCCCTCGGACTCGGCGAGCTCCCGCACGGCCTCCGCCTTCGTGGGCCCGTAGGCGTAGTACTCGATCTCCCCGGTGAAGCAGCCGTCCTCGCCGACCACCATGCGGGTGGCCACGACCCGGTCCGCGCCGAGCATCTCGCCGATGGGCTCGACGACTTCGGCGCCGGAGCTCGACACGATCACCACGTCACGGCCCGCGGTGTGGTGGGCCTCGATGAGGGACGCGGCCTCGTCGTAGATGATCGGGTCGATCAGGTCGTGCAGTGCTTCGGCGACGATCTCGCGGACCTGGCGGACGTTCCACCCCTTGCAGAGGGCGGACAGGTACTCGCGCATCCGCTCCATCTGGTCGTGGTCGGCGCCGCCGGCCAGGAAGATGAACTGGGTGTACGCGGTCCGCAGCACGGCCCGCCGGTTGATCAGGCCACCCTGGTAGAAGGACTTGCTGAACGTCAGGGCGCTCGACTTCGCAATGACCGTCTTGTCCAGGTCGAAGAAGGCGGCGGTCCGAGGCGAGGAGTGCGGCAAGGGCTGATTTTCCACGCACCGAGCATATGCGCCCACCATTCGGCGTAAGGTGTGGCGCGTGGGTTTGCCTGAGAAGGCTCTCGGGTACACCATGGAAGTCACGGATCGTTCGCGACCGTGCTAACCCGGTCTGACTCCTCCCCCCCCCGAGTCGGACCGTGGGGACGACCCCCGCTCTCCCCCCCGGCGGGGGTCGTCGCATGTCCGGACGCGGTTTGCGCCCCATTCCCTTGCGTTCCGACGGACATCTTCCGGCCCTCCCTGCTTCGGCGGGCCCGCACGACGCGGCCCCTCACCCCCCTCGACGCGTGACGCTGCGTAGTTGTTCCGGCGCGCTCCGGAACTCACCCGTGGGGGTGGCGAAGATATTCACAAGGGCCTTCTTGTCCACAGTTTTCCGGCAAGATCCACTTCTTTTTCAGGACCCCTGCACCGTGATTCCAGCCGCGAAGTCCGCGGCGTGTGGATTTGCAGTGAGAAGGGGGCGGAGATCGTGGCTGGATCGAAGTCGTGTGAAGCGCTGGAGCCCGGCGTGGCGGGTGGGGGCGGACCGTCCGCCCGCGCCGGCGGGCCCGGGCCCGCCGGTGGGCGGCCGCTGATCATCACCGAGGACC
>NZ_JZWV01000060.1 GCF_000966975.1 Streptomyces katrae
GATCATCACCGAGGACCCGCTGCTGCTCGACGATCTGCTGCGGCTGTGCGCCGCCGCGGGCGCCGAGCCGCACGTGCACCATGCGGTGCCCGAGCAAAGCGGAGCCGGTGGGGGCCCCGGCGGCGGCTCCGAGGCCGCCGCGCCGCGCGGAGGCGTCGGATGGGAGAGCGCCCCGCTGGTCCTGGTCGGGGACGACGCCGCCCGCCGGGTGCGCGGGGCGCCGCGCCGGCCGGGGGTGTTCCTCGTCGGCCGGGACCTCGACGACCCCTTCGTGTGGCAGCGGGCCGTGGAGCTCGGCGCCGAGGAGGTGCTGCGGCTCCCCGACGCCGAGAACCGGCTCGTCGACCGCCTCGCCGACGTGGTGGAAGGGGCCGGACGGCCCGCCCTCACCGTCGGGGTCATCGGCGGGAGCGGCGGGGCCGGGGCCTCCACCCTCGCCTGCGCCCTGGCGCTCCGGGCCGCCCGGGCCGGGGAGCGCACCATCCTCATCGACGGCGACCCCCTCGGGGGCGGCATGGACGTCCTGCTCGGGGGTGAGGGCGCCGAGGGGCTGCGCTGGCCGGACTTCGCCGCCTCGCGCGGCCGGGTCGGGGCCGGGGCGCTGGAGGAGTCCCTCCCCGAGCTGCACGCGCTGCGGGTGCTGAGCTGGGACCGCGGGGACCGGGTGGTGGTACCGCCCGCCGCCATGCGGTCGGTGGTGGCCGCCGCCCGCCGGCGCGGCGGGGTCGTCGTGGTCGACCTGCCCCGGCGGGTGGACGAGGCCGTCGCGGAGGTACTGGCCCAGCTGGACCTCGTCCTGCTGGTGGTCCTCGGTGAACTGCGGTCGGTGGCCGCGGCGGGGCGCGTCGCGGCCGGGGTGCGGATGGTGGCCCGGGACGTCCGCGTGGTCGTACGGGGCCGCTGTCGGCAGGGGCTCGACGCCGAAGCGGTCGCGGGGCTGCTGGGAGCGCCGCTGGCCGGCGAGGTGCCGGTGGAGGTGGGGCTCCCGGGGCGGGTGGCCGAGGGGGAACCGCCGGGCGCGCGGGGGGTGTTGGCCCGCTTCTGTGACGGCTTCTGGCAGCGGGCCCTCGGCCCGGCGCAGGGGGTGCCGGCATGAGCGCGGTCCTGCTGGACGCCGTCCGCCGGCGTCTCGCCGAGTCCGGTGCGGAGCCCACGCCGGCCCGGGTCGCCGCGGCCCTGCGGGCGCAGGGACGGTTGCTCGGGGACGCGGAAGTGCTGGGCGTTGCCGCCGAGTTGCGGTCCGAGCTGGTCGGTGCGGGCCCGCTGGAGCGGCTGCTCGAGGACCCCGGGGTCACCGATGTGCTGGTGGCCGCCCCGGACCGGGTGTGGGTGGACCGGGGCGGCGGGCTGGAGCTGACGGAGGTGACCTTCGCCGACGCCGAGGCCGTGCGCAGGCTGGCCCAGCGGCTGGCCGCCGTCGCGGGCCGGCGGCTGGACGACGCCCGGCCCTGGGTGGACGCCCGGATGCCGGACGGCACCCGGCTGCATGCCGTCCTCCCGCCGGTGGCCGTCGGGTCGGCGTGCCTGTCGCTGCGGGTGGTGCGGCCCAAGGCGTTCACGCTGGAGGAGCTGGTCGCCGCGGGGACCCTGCCGCCGGGCGGACAGCGGCTGCTGCGGGCGATGGTCGAGGCCCGGCTGTCCTTCCTCGTCTCGGGCGGGACGGGTACGGGCAAGACCACCCTGCTCAGCGCCCTGCTCGGACTGGTCGGGCCGGCCGAACGGATCGTGCTGGCCGAGGACTCCGCCGAACTGCGGCCCGACCACCCGCATGTGGTGCGGCTGGAGACCCGGCCCGCGAACCAGGAGGGCGCGGGCCTGGTCACCCTGGCCGACCTGGTCCGCCAGGCCCTGCGGATGCGCCCCGACCGGCTGGTGGTCGGCGAGGTGCGCGGGGCCGAAGTGGCCGATCTGCTGGCCGCTCTGAACACCGGTCACGAAGGGGGCTGCGGCACGGTCCACGCCAATGCCGCCGAGCACGTCCCGGCCCGGCTGGAGGCGCTCGGAACCGCCGCCGGACTCGACCGGGCGGCCCTGCACAGCCAGTTGGCCGCCGCGCTGACCCTGGTGGTCCACCTCGCCCGGGACCGGTCGGGGCGCCGGAGGGTGGCCGAGGTCCATGTGCTGGAGCGGGATCCGGCCGGGCTGGTCGTGACCGTCCCCGCGCTGCGCTGGGGCGCCCGCGGGTTCGTGCGGGAGCGGGGCTGGGAGCGGCTCGGCCCGCTGCTGCGGGGTGCGCGGTGAACGCCGGGGCCCTCGGGTCGGTGCCGGTGTTCGCCGGGGTGCTCTGCGCCGGGGCCGCCGCCTGGGGGCTGGCCGGGGGCGACGGGGTGTCCCGCCGGGCCCGGCTGGTGCTGGCGGGGGGCGTGCCGGTCGTGCCGCGCGGGCCCTCGCCCGGATGGCGGCTGGTGGCGGCGGTGCGGGTGCGGGCCGCGTGGTGGCGGGAGGGGGCGGCGGTCGGGGCCGGCCTGCTGGTGGCCGTGCTGGGCGGTTCGCTGATCCCGCTGGTTCTGGCAGCCGCGTCGGTGCCGCTGCTGCGCGGGTGGCTGCGGGCCCGGTGGCGGGAGCGGGCGCGGGAGGCACGGGCCGCCGGGGTGGTGGAGCTGTGCGGGGCCGTGGTCGGCGAGCTGCGGGCCGGCGCCCAGCCGGGGCGGGCGCTGACGGCGGCGATACGGCGTACGGCGGCCGGTCCCGGGGGCCCGGGCCCGGCGGAGGCGGCCGTACTGGCGGCCGCGGCCTTCGGCGGGGACGTGGCCGGCGCCCTCCAGGAGGCGGCGCGGGAGCCGGGCGCGGAGGGGCTGGCCGCGATGGCGGCCTGCTGGCGGGTCTCGGTGGACGGCGGCGCGGGCCTGGCGGCCGGCCTGGACCGGCTGGAGGGCGCCCTGCGGGCCGAGCGGGACCGGAAGGAGTCGCTGCGGGCCCAGCTGGCGGGGGCCAGGTCGACGACGCTGGTGCTCGCCCTGCTCCCCCTGGTGGGGCTGCTGATGGGGACCGCGCTCGGGGCGGATCCGCTGGAGGTGCTGCTGCACTCCCCGGTCGGGTGGGGCTGTCTGGTGGCGGGCGGGGTGCTGGAGGTCCTGGGGCTGCTGTGGTGCCGGCGGATCGTGCGGACGGGGGAGCGGTGATGGGCGGGGCGGTGGTCCACAGGCTGGGGACGGTGCTGTGCCTCGCGGTGGTGGTGTGGTGCCTGGCTTCGGCGGTGTCGGCGCGGCTGGTGCGGCGGGCGGCGCGGCGAAGGCTCGCCGTCGTCTTCCGGACGGCCCGGACCGTGCGGCCCGGGTCGCCGCGGGGCCGCCGGGTGCGGGCGGCGGCGGTGGCCTGGGCGGGGCCGGCCGGGGCGCTGCTGACGGGCTGGGTGCTGGTCGGCGGGGCGTGGGGGCTGCCGGCCGGGTGCGCCGCGGCGGCCGGGGTGCGGTGGTGGTCGGCCGCCTGTCTGGCGGCGGGCGCGGGGCCGGTGGAGGCGGCCGAGGCGGTGGGGGAGTCGCTGGGCGGGCCGGTGGGCGAGCGGCTGGCGCTCGCCGGGGCCGAGCTGCGGCTCGGCGGTGAACCGGGAGCGGCGTGGGGGAGGTTGGCGGGCATACCCGGCGCCCGGGGGCTGGCGGAGTGCCTGGAGCGCGCCGCGCGGACCGGGGCGCCCGCGGCGGAGCCGGTGGCCCGGCTGGCGGCGGCCCTGCGGGCGGACCGCTCCCGGCGGGCGGGTGCCCGGGCGCAGCGGGCCGCGGTGATGGTCACCGCGCCGGTCGGGCTGTGCTTCCTCCCCGCGTTCCTGGCGGTCGGAGTGGCACCGGTGGTGATCGGAATGGCTTCCGGTCTGCTGTCGGCCGGCTGAAATCCCGAAGTCCTCCGGTAGCCGGGCCGTTCCGCCGGGAGTTTCGGAATCAAAACCTGAAATCAGATCAAGAACGTAATCCCACAGGAGGTTGTCATGAGGATCATCTGGTTCCGTCTGCGGGCGGCGCTGAGCGGTCGCGGGAGCGACACGGGAATGTCCACTTCGGAATACGCCATGGGCACGATCGCGGCCTGTGCGTTCGCGGCGGTCCTGTACAAGGTGGTGACGAGTGACGTGGTCGCGACGGCCCTTCAGTCGACCATCGGGAAGGCGCTCGATGCGCCCTTCTGAGCGAAAGCCGCCGGCCGCCCCGGACCGGGGCTATGTGACGGCGGAGGCGGCCCTCGTCATTCCGGCTCTGGTGCTGTTCGCGGCGCTGCTGGTGTGGGCGCTGATGGCGGCGGCCGCGCAGATCCGGTGTGTGGACGCCGCCCGGGCGGGCGCTCGGGCGGCGGCCCGGTCGGAACCGGTCGGCGCGGTGCTGGCGGCGGCCCGGCAGGCGGCCCCGCCGGGGGCCGAGGTGGAGCTGGAGCGGTCCGGCGACCTGTGGCGGGTGCGGGTGGCGGCGCCCGCCCCGGGTCCGGCCGGGCTGCCGGTACGGATCGGGGCGCGGGCGGTGGCCCTGGCCGAGGACAGCGTGGGGCCGCCGCCGTGAGCCGGGACCGGGGTTCCGCGACGGTGTGGGCCACCGTGGTGGCCACCGCTCTGGTGGCGGTGTTCGGGGGCGTGCTGCTGCTCGGGCAGGCCGTGGTGGCCCGGCACCGGGCGGGTGCGGCGGCCGATCTGGCGGCCCTCGCCGCAGCCGCCGTCTGGGCGCACGGTCCGCAGGCCGCCTGCGCGGCGGCCGGGCGGGTGGCGGGGGCCCAGGGGGCGGTGGTGGCCCGGTGCCGCGTCGGCGGCGAGGTGGCCGAGGTCACCGCCGTGGTCCGGGCGGGCCCCTTCGCCCCGGCGGTCGCCGCCCGTGCGGGTCCGCCCGTGGTGCCGGCTCCGGGGGCCGAGGTCGTGGCGCCGTCGGGCGGGGCCGGGCCCGGCGGCTCAGGCGGGCGGGGCCAGGAGGCGGGTGAGGAGGCGGATCGCGCCGCGCTTGTGGAGGGGGTCGTTTCCGTTGCCGCACTTGGGGGACTGGATGCAGGAGGGGCAGCCCGCCTCGCACTCGCAGGCGGCGATGGCGTCCCGGGTGGCCGTCAGCCACGCCCGGGCCGTGTGGAAGGCCCGCTCCGCGAAGCCGGCGCCGCCGGGGTGGCCGTCGTACACGAACACCGTGGGCAGCAGGGTGTCCGGGTGCAGCGGGACGGAGACCCCGCCGATGTCCCAGCGGTCGCAGGTGGCGAACAGCGGGAGCAGGCCGATGGAGGCGTGCTCGGCGGCGTGCAGGGCGCCGCCGAGGATCTCCGGGTTGATCCGGGCCTCGTCGAGCTGGTCCTCGGTGACCGTCCACCACACGGCCCTGGTGCGCAGGGTGCGCGGCGGCAGGTCCAGCTTGGCCTCGCCGAGCACCTCGCCGGTGATCAGCTTGCGGCGCAGGTAGGAGACGACCTGGTTGGTGACCTCGACGGAGCCGTAGCAGAGCCGGGCGGCGCCCCAGGGGACCTCGGTCTCGGTCTCCAGGACGGAGATCGAGGTGGTGTCGCGGGCCGTGGTGGAGAAGGGCGGGTCCGCCTCCTCGACCAGGGCCACGGACTCCTCCAGGTCCAGCCGCCGCACCAGGTAGGTGCGGCCCTGGTGGAGGTGGACGGCGCCGTCGTGGACCGCGGTGTGGGAGGCGGACTCGTCGACGGTGCCCAGCAGCCGCCCGGTCCCGGCCTCGACGATCTGCACCGGGCGGCCCCCGCCGCCGCGGATGTCGGCCAGGTCCGAGGCCCGTTCCCGGCGGGTCCAGTGCCAGGCCGCGGTCCTGCGCCGCAGCAGCTTCGCCGCCTCCAGCTGGGGCAGCAGCCCGGCCGTCGCCGGGCCGAAGAGGTCCAGGTCGGTCTCGGTCAGGGGCAGCTCGGCGGCGGCCGCGCACAGGTGCGGGGCCAGGACGTAGGGGTTGTCGGGGTCCAGCACGGTGGCCTCCACCGGCTGCCGGAAGAGGGCCTCGGGGTGGTGGACCAGATAGGTGTCCAGCGGGTCGTCGCGGGCGATCAGCACCGCCAGGGCGCCCTGCCCCGAGCGGCCGGCGCGCCCGGCCTGCTGCCACAGCGAGGCCCGGGTGCCCGGATAGCCGGTGATCAGTACGGCGTCCAGGCCGGACACGTCCACGCCGAGCTCCAGGGCCGTGGTGGCGGCCAGCCCCAGCAGTTCCCCGGAGTGCAGGGCCCGCTCCAGGGCGCGGCGCTCCTCGGGCAGGTAGCCGCCCCGGTAGGCCGCGACCCGCCGGGGCAGCGACCGGTCCACCTGGGCCAGCCGCTCCTGGGTGATCACGGAGATCAGTTCGGCGCCGCGCCGGGAGCGGACGAAGGCCACCGTGCGGACCCCCTGGACGACCAGGTCGGTGAGCAGGTCGGCGGTCTCCGCCGTCGCGGTGCGGCGCACCGGGGCGCCCTTCTCGCCCTTGAGCTCGGTCAGCGGCGGCTCCCACAGGGCGAAGACCACCTCGCCGCGCGGCGAGGCGTCGTCGGTGATCCCGGTGACCGGGACCCCGGTCAGCCGGGTGGCGGCCGCCGCGGGGTCGCTCGCCGTGGCGGAGGCCAGCAGGAACACCGGCTCCGAGCCGTAGCGGGCGCACAGCCGGCGCAGCCGCCGCAGCACCTGGGCGACGTGCGAGCCGAACACCCCGCGGTAGCTGTGGCACTCGTCGATGACGACGTACCGCAGGGCCTTGAGGAAGGAGGACCAGCGGGGGTGGGAGGGCAGGACGCCCCGGTGCAGCATGTCGGGGTTGGTCAGCACGTAGTTGGCGTACTGGCGTACCCACTCGCGTTCCTCGACGGGCGTGTCCCCGTCGTACACGGCCGGTCGCACCGCGTTCCCGAGGGGTGCGGCCAGTTCCCGGACGGCGCGCCGCTGGTCGGCGGCCAGAGCTTTGGTCGGAGCCAGGTAGAGGGCGGTCGCACCGCGTCCGTTCGGTGCCTCGGCGCCGTCGGCGAGGGCCGACAGGACGGGGGCCAGATAGGCCAGGGACGGGGGCCAGATAGGCCAGGGACTTGCCGGAGGCGGTTCCGGTGGCGATGACCACCGACTCGCCGTCCAGGGCGTGCTCGGCGGCCGCGGCCTGGTGCTCCCACGGGTGTTCGATTCCCGCGGCACGGATCGCGGCCACGACATCCGTTCGGACGCGGTGCGGCCAGACCGCATGACGGCCCTCCCGAGGGGGCAAGTGCTCCGTATGGGTGATGCGCGCAGCTCGGGAAGGCCCCCGTGACAGGCGGTCCAGAACGGTGCCGGGGGTGGGTCGTGGGTCCTCCGGTGCCGTGGCCGGACCGGGGCGGTGAGTGTTGGCCATTGGAACCGAGTGTGTCACCGGCGTGCGGGACAATGGTCTCAAGGCGTCGTGCGCGCCTGCCGGTAAGTGATTGAATGCCATCGCGGCAGCCGATCCCTCCCCTACCTTCGGGTGGGAGGCCCCTGGGGGGCGCCGCTCGATAGCAAGGTGCTGGAGGATCCGTGGACCTGTCCCTGTCGACTCGCACTGTCGGCGACCGCACGGTCGTAGAGGTCGGTGGCGAGATTGATGTGTATACCGCGCCCAAGCTGCGCGAGCAGTTGGTGGAGTTGGTGAACGACGGCAGCTACCACCTGGTTGTCGACATGGAGCGAGTGGACTTCCTCGACTCCACCGGCCTCGGTGTGCTCGTGGGAGGCCTCAAGCGCGTTCGTGCGCACGAGGGCTCGCTGCGTCTGGTCTGCAACCAGGAGCGCATCCTGAAGATCTTCCGGATCACCGGTCTGACGAAGGTGTTCCCGATCCACACCTCGGTGGACGACGCCGTCCAGGCCACCGACTGACATACGGCTCCGGATACGAGGAGCCGCCGAGGAGGGGGTACCCGGACCCTGGGTGGTCCGGGCCCCTGTCAAGGCACGCCTGTAGTCCGAGGGGGACGCACATGGCCACCGTTGAACTGCGTTTCAGCGCCCAGCCCGAACACGTCCGCACGGCCCGCCTGGTCGCGGCCGCCGTGGCGCGCCGGGCGGGGGTGGAGGAAGCCGTCCTCGACGAGGTCCGCCTCGCCGTGGGCGAGGCCTGTTCGCGTGCCGTCGGACTGCACCGCAGCAACGGGTTGACCGCGCCCGTCCGGGTGGTGCTGATCGAGGAGGAGAAGGTGTTCTCCATCGAGGTCGGCGACGAGGTGCCCGGGCCGGCCGGCGGTTCGTCCGAGCCGGTCCCCGCCATGGACGCGGCCCTGGACCCGGATGCCGACGGTGAGGACGAGATGGGGCTCGCCGTGATCAGCGGCCTCGTCGACGACGTCTCCGTGACCAGTGGGGAATCGGGCGGAACGATCCGGATGCGATGGCCCGTCGCCGGGGTTCCCGATCTTCCGTAAGGCCCGCCCGTCGTATCTTCCGATCTTTATCAAGGCCCTGCTGAGCAGGGCCTTTTTCATTTTCCCGGAAATCCTCTAGATCGCTGATCGGCCGTCAATGGCTTTGCCCCATTACCTCTTTCGGGGGTAAAGGAGTGACGCGATCTATTGCTGAGGAGCAAGAGCACGCCAATTCCGTTTCACGCCCACTGTTTTGATCAGGGTGCGCTCCCTACAATCCGTCCACATCTTGAGCTCATCACGTCAAGGAGGACGAATGACGGGGCTCTTCACCCCCAATGCCGTGGATCACGCCGATGATCTGGCGGCCGCAGTACTCACGGATGACAACCGGCTCATCGTGTTCGTCATCGCGGGCATCGCACTGGCCGCACTCGTCGTCGCGCAGATCCTGGTCCGCCAGGTCCTCGCCGCCGACGAGGGCACCAGCAGCATGAAGAAGATCGCCGCGGCGGTGCAGGAGGGCGCGAACGCCTATCTGGGCCGCCAGTTGCGCACCCTCGGCATCTTCGCGGTCGTGGTCTTCTTCCTGCTCTTCCTGCTCCCCGCCGACGACTGGACGCAGCGCTCCGGCCGCTCCGCCTTCTTCCTCGTCGGCGCCCTCTTCTCGGCCACCACCGGCTACATCGGCATGCGCCTCGCGGTCCGCGCCAACGTCCGCGTCGCCGCGGCCGCCCGCGAGGCCACCCCCGCCGAGGGCGAGCCCGCCAAGGACCTGACCGAAGTCGCCCACAAGGCCATGAAGATCGCCTTCCGCACCGGTGGCGTGGTCGGCATGTTCACCGTCGGCCTCGGCCTGCTCGGCGCCTCCTGCGTCGTGCTCGTCTACGCCGCCGACGCCCCCAAGGTGCTGGAGGGCTTCGGCCTCGGCGCCGCGCTCATCGCGATGTTCATGCGCGTGGGCGGCGGCATCTTCACCAAGGCCGCCGACGTGGGCGCCGACCTGGTCGGCAAGGTCGAGCAGGGCATTCCGGAGGACGATCCGCGCAATGCCGCGACCATCGCCGACAATGTGGGCGACAACGTCGGCGACTGCGCGGGGATGGCGGCCGACCTCTTCGAGTCCTACGCCGTCACCCTCGTGGCCGCCCTCATCCTCGGCAAGGCCGCCTTCGGCGACCTCGGCCTCGCCTTCCCGCTGATCGTGCCCGCCATCGGCGTCATCACCGCCATGATCGGCATCTTCGCCGTGGCCCCGCGCCGCTCCGACCGCAGCGGGATGACCGCGATCAACCGCGGCTTCTTCATCTCCGCGGTGATCTCCCTGGTGCTCGTGGGCGCCGCCGTCTACGCCTACCTCCCGGCCACCTACAAGGAACTCACCGGCGTCGAGGACGCCGCGATCCTGAACCACGACGGGGACCCGCGGATCCTGGCCGTGGTCGCCGTCGCCATCGGCATCGTGCTCGCGGCCCTGATCCAGCAGCTGACCGGCTACTTCACCGAGACCAGCCGACGCCCCGTCCGGGACATCGGCAAGACCTCGCTGACCGGCCCCGCCACCGTGGTCCTCGCCGGCATCTCCGTCGGCCTGGAGTCCGCCGTCTACACGGCGCTGCTCATCGGCCTCGGCGTCTACGGCGCCTTCCTCCTCGGCGGCACGTCGATCATGCTCGCCCTCTTCGCGGTGGCCCTGGCCGGCACCGGCCTGCTCACCACCGTGGGCGTCATCGTCGCCATGGACACCTTCGGCCCGGTCTCCGACAACGCCCAGGGCATCGCGGAGATGTCCGGCGACGTCGAGGGCGCGGGCGCCCAGGTCCTCACCGACCTCGACGCCGTCGGCAACACCACCAAGGCCATCACCAAGGGCATCGCCATCGCCACCGCCGTCCTCGCCGCGGCCGCGCTCTTCGGCTCGTACAACGACGCCATCACCAACGCGGTCAAGTCGGTCGGCGCCAAGGCCGGGGAGATGAACCTCAGCCTCGCCATCGCCCAGCCCAACAACCTGGTGGGCCTGATCCTGGGCGCGGCCGTCGTGTTCCTGTTCTCGGGCCTGGCCATCAACGCCGTGTCCCGCTCCGCGGGCGCCGTCGTCTACGAGGTGCGCCGCCAGTTCCGCGAGCACCCCGGGATCATGGACTACTCCGAGAAGCCCGAGTACGGGCGCGTCGTGGACATCTGCACCAAGGACGCCCTGCGCGAACTGGCCACTCCGGGCCTGCTCGCCGTGCTCACCCCGATCGCGGTCGGCTTCACCCTCGGCGTCGGCGCGCTCGGCTCCTTCCTCGCGGGCGCCATCGGCTGCGGCACCCTGATGGCGGTCTTCCTCGCGAACTCCGGCGGCGCGTGGGACAACGCGAAGAAGCTCGTCGAGGACGGCCACCACGGCGGCAAGGGCAGCGAGGCCCATGCCGCGGTCGTCATCGGCGACACCGTCGGCGACCCCTTCAAGGACACCGCCGGCCCGGCCATCAACCCGCTCCTGAAGGTCATGAACCTGGTGGCCTTGCTGATCGCCCCGGCCGTCGTGCAGTTCAGCTACGGCGCGGACACCAGCGCGACCGTGCGCGCGGTCGTCGCGGCGATCGCGCTGCTGATCATCGTCGCCGCGGTGTACGCCTCCAAGCGGCGCGGCATCGCCGTCGGCGACGACGAGGCGCAGGACGCGGCCGCGGAGCGTGTGGCGCAGCCGGCGGACCCGGCGGCCGTCTCCTGACCCCGCGGAGCCCCTGAGGGCGGCCCGGAAGGGCCCGGGACGGCCCGCGGGCCTGTGGGCCGACCGGTCCGGGGATGCGCCCGAACGGCGGACGGGCGGCGCGTACTGACGCGCCGTCCGTCCGCCTTTCTGTGTGCTCGGATGGCGGGCGTGTATCTTCCGGCCGAGAGCCATCGAAGGGACCAATCCGGTGAACAAGAAGCTTGCGGCCGCGGTGTCCTGCGGTGCAGTACTGATGCTCGTGCTGTCCGGCTGCGGCGGTGACGACGACGGCGACAAGAAGGCCGACGCCTGGGCCAAGAAGGTCTGCGACAAGTGGGAGCCCGAGCTCACCAAGATCAAGGGCACCAACGACGACCTGAAGCGGGTCGCTTCGCAGAGCAGCAAGCCCGAGGAGGTCCAGAAGACCGACTCGGCCGCCTTCCAGACCCTTTCCGAGTCCTACAAGAGCATGGCCGCCTCCCTCACGGCGGCCGGTGAGGCCCCGGTCAAGGACGGGAAGACCGCCCAGGACTCCGTGGTCAAGAGCTACGGCGAGATCTCCAAGGGCTACACCGACCTCAAGACGAAGATCGACGCCCTCGACCCCAAGGACCAGGCCAAGTTCGCGGACGGCCTGCAGCAGGTCGCCGGCGGTCTCACGGAGGTGGCGGCCAACGAGACTGCGAGCAAGGAGAAGCTCAACTCGACCGGCCTCAAGGTGATCTACAGCCAGAAGGGCTGCCAGGTCTCGGCCCCCAAGTAGCCGCCGTGGCGCGGGGCGCGGGCGGGCGTACGAGGCCCGGGCGGCCGGATCCCGGGCGGACCCGGTCGGCCGCGCCCCGCGCATCGCACGGATCACCGGTCCCAGCGGCCACAATGGACGGGTGAGTACCACCAGCCTCCCCCAGCCCGACCGCGCCGCCGAGCTCCGCGAAGCCTTCCTCGCCGCCGGTTTCACCGCCGACGGGCTGCTCGACCTGCTCGGCGCCCCCGCCTACGCCGCGCTCGCCCGCAGCGAGACGGTCCCCGCCCTGCGCGCCACGCGCAGCCACGGCGACGGCCCCCTCGCCACCCTGGTGCGGCTGTTCCTCCTGCAGTGCCCCGTGCCCCATGCGCACGCCGCGCAGGCACTGCCCGTCGAGGCCGCGCTCGCCGACGGCTGGCTGCGGCGGGAGGGCGATGAGGTGCACGCCACGGTCGACGTGCGCCCGTACGGCGGGCCCGACGGCGAGGACTGGTTCATCGTCTCCGACCTCGGCTGCGCCGTCGGCGGCGCCGGCGGCATCGGCAGCCGCGAGGAGGGCGTCGTACTCGGCGTCGGCGGAGCCTCCACCACCCTGGCCGGGATCACCGTCCGCACCCCCGTCGGCTCCGCCCTGGACCTGGGCACCGGATCCGGGATCCAGGCGCTGCACGCGGCCCAGCACGCCACCCGGGTCACCGCCACCGACGTCAACCCGCGCGCCCTGGAATTCACCCGGTTGACGCTGGCGCTCTCCGGGGCACCGGAGGCCGAGCTGCTCACCGGGTCGCTGTTCGAGCCCGTCGGCGACGCCACGTACGACCTGATCGTGTCGAACCCGCCCTTCGTCATCTCCCCCGGTGCCCGGCTCACGTACCGGGACGGCGGGATGGGCGGCGACGACCTGTGCCGGACCCTGGTCCAGCAGGCGGGGGACCACCTCAACCCGGGCGGGTTCGCCCAGTTCCTCGGCAACTGGCAGCACGTCGAGGGCGAGGACTGGCACGACCGGGTCCGCTCCTGGGTGCCGCGCGGCTGCGACGCGTGGATCGTGCAGCGCGACGTGCAGGACGTGACGCAGTACGCGGAGCTGTGGCTGCGCGACGCCGGCGACCACCGCACGGACCCGGCCGAGTACGCGGCGCGCTACGAGGACTGGCTGGACGAGTTCGAGTCCCGCAAGACCAAGGCCGTCGGCTTCGGCTGGATCACGCTGCGCCGAACCGACGCGGCGGAGCCCTCGATCGTGGTCGAGGAGTGGCCGCACTCGGTGGAACAGCCGCTCGGCGAGACCGTCCTGGCGCACTTCGCCCGCCAGGACTACCTGCGCGAACACGATGACGCCGCGCTGCTGGCCGGGTACTTCCAGCTGACCGAGGAGGTCGTCCAGGAGCAGGTCGGCGCCCCCGGCGCGGAGGACCCCGAGCACGTGGTGCTCCGGCAGAACCGCGGGATGCGCCGGGCCACCAAGGTGGACACGGTCGGCGCGGGCTTCGCCGGGGTCTGCGACGGCTCGCTGAGCGCGGGCCGGATCCTCGACGCGATCGCCCAGCTGGTCGACGAGGACCCGGTCCTCCTGCGCGACCGGACGCCGGAGGCGATCCGGATGCTGGTCGAGCAGGGATTCCTGGAGCCCGTGCCGGGGCCCGCCCGGTAGGCCGGTCCGGCAGCCCCTCCGGCAGCCCGTCCGGGCCGCGGCGCCGGGCGACCCCGTGATGTAACCCGGGCGGGGGATTCGGGGGGATCCCCCGGCGGCCCGGGTGGAGGGGGAAAAGGCATGGAACGCGGTCCGGCGGTGTTCGCGGCGGGCGTGTTCCTGCTGTTCGGGACCGCTCTGCTGGTCTGGACGGGGGCGCGTGCCGGACGTCGGGCGCCGGTCGCCGAGGGCGTGCGCCCCGCGGTGGCCGTACCGCTGGCCCTGCTCGCCGGCGCGGGCTCGCTGGCCCTGGGCGTGTGGTGCCTCCAGCGGTTCTGAGGCGCGGACCGGCGATGATCTCCGGCGGGGTGTGAAACCCGACGTCGCGACGGGTGCGGGGGCGGGGCCAGACGGCCCCCAGGCCACTCGGCCCGGTGACCGGGAGGGGTCCGGCGCGGCATCCGGGCGGCAGAAATGGCACTTGTCGGGTTACCGTTCGAGTGGCCGTTGCGGGCTTGTGCCGTTTGACACGGGGGCGGGTTGTACCGTCACACTCCGCAGCGTCGCCGTACTGCGACCGAGTGCCGACCGGAGAGAAGAGCCAAGTTGTCCCCGACTAGCGAGACCGCACAGGGCGGCCGCCGACTCGTCATCGTCGAGTCCCCTGCCAAGGCGAAGACGATCAAGGGCTACCTCGGCCCTGGGTACGTCGTCGAGGCGAGCGTCGGGCACATCCGCGACCTCCCGAACGGGGCCGCCGAGGTCCCCGACAAGTACACGGGCGAGGTCCGCCGGCTCGGCGTGGACGTCGAGCACGACTTCGCGCCGATCTACGTCGTCAACGCGGACAAGAAGGCCCAGGTCAGGAAGCTCAAGGACCTGCTGGCCGAGTCCGACGAACTCTTCCTCGCCACCGATGAGGACCGCGAGGGCGAAGCCATCGCGTGGCACCTCCAGGAAGTGCTCAAGCCCAAGGTCCCCGTCCACCGGATGGTCTTCCACGAGATCACCAAGGACGCCATCCGCGACGCCGTCGCCAACCCGCGCGAACTCAACCAGCGCATGGTCGACGCCCAGGAGACCCGCCGCATCCTCGACCGCCTCTACGGCTACGAGGTCTCGCCGGTCCTGTGGAAGAAGGTCATGCCCCGGCTGTCGGCCGGCCGCGTCCAGTCCGTCGCCACCCGCCTCGTCGTCGAGCGCGAGCGCGAGCGCATCGCCTTCCGCTCCGCCGAGTACTGGGACCTCACCGGCACCTTCGGCACCGGCCGCGCCGGTGACGCCTCCGACCCCTCCTCGCTGGTCGCCCGCCTGAACACGGTCGACGGCAAGCGCGTCGCCCAGGGCCGCGACTTCGGCCCGAACGGGCAGCTCAAGGGCGATGTGCTGCACCTCGACGAGGCGAACGCGCGGGCGCTCGCCGCCGCGCTCCAGGGCGCCGAGTTCTCCGTCCGCTCGGTCGAGTCCAAGCCGTACCGCCGCTCCCCGTACGCCCCGTTCCGTACGACGACCCTCCAGCAGGAGGCCTCGCGCAAGCTGGGCTTCGGCGCGAAGGCGACGATGCAGGTGGCGCAGAAGCTGTACGAGAACGGCTTCATCACCTACATGCGTACGGACTCCACCACGCTCTCCGACACCGCGGTGGCGGCGGCCCGGGCACAGGTCACCCAGCTCTACGGGGCCGACTACCTGCCCGAGAAGCCGCGCGTCTACGCCGGCAAGGTCAAGAACGCGCAGGAGGCGCACGAGGCGATCAGGCCTTCGGGTGATCGTTTCCGCACCCCCGCCGAGACGGGCCTGACCGGCGACCAGTTCCGCCTGTACGAGCTGATCTGGAAGCGGACCGTCGCCTCCCAGATGAAGGACGCGACCGGCAACTCGGTCACCGTGAAGATCGCCGGCCGGAT
>NZ_JZWV01000061.1 GCF_000966975.1 Streptomyces katrae
CTCGGTCACCGTGAAGATCGTCGGCCGGGCGGCCGACGGCCGTGACGCCGAGTTCAGCGCGTCCGGCAAGACGATCACCTTCCACGGCTTCATGAAGGCCTACGTCGAGGGCGCCGACGACCCGAACGCCGAGCTCGACGACCGCGAGCGCCGGCTGCCGCAGGTCGCCGAGGGCGACGCGCTGACCGCCGAGGAGATCACCGCCGACGGCCACGCGACCAAGCCCCCGGCCCGCTACACCGAGGCCTCGCTGGTCAAGGAGCTTGAGGAGCGGGAGATCGGCCGCCCGTCGACGTACGCGTCGATCATCGGCACGATCCTCGACCGCGGCTACGTCTTCAAGAAGGGCACGGCGCTCGTCCCCTCCTTCCTGTCCTTCGCCGTCGTGAACCTGCTGGAGACCCACTTCGGCCGGCTCGTCGACTACGACTTCACCGCGAAGATGGAGGACGACCTCGACCGCATCGCGCGGGGCGAGGCCCAGTCCGTGCCGTGGCTGAAGCGGTTCTACTTCGGCTCCGAGGACGCCTCCGAGGTAGTCCCGGCCGACGGCGACCACCTCGGCGGCCTGAAGGAGCTGGTCACCGACCTCGGCGCGATCGACGCCCGGGAGATCTCCTCCTTCCCCGTCGGCGAGGGCATCGTGCTGCGCGTCGGCCGCTACGGGCCGTACGTGGAGCGCGGCGAGAAGGACGCGGAGGGCCACCAGCGGGCCGACGTGCCGGACGACCTGGCTCCGGACGAGCTGACGGTCGCCTACGCGGAGGAGCTGTTCGCGAAGCCGAGCGGCGAGTTCGCGCTCGGCGCGGACCCGGTCAGCGGCAACCAGATCGTCGCCAAGGACGGCCGCTACGGGCCGTACGTGACGGAGATCCTGCCCGAGGGCACCTCGAAGACGGGCAAGAACGCGGTCAAGCCGCGGACGGCCTCCCTGTTCAAGAGCATGTCCCTGGACACGGTCACCCTCGACGACGCCCTGCGGCTGATGTCGCTGCCGCGCGTCGTCGGCACGGACGCGGAGGGCGTGGAGATCACGGCCCAGAACGGCCGCTACGGCCCGTACCTGAAGAAGGGCACGGACTCGCGGTCCCTGGAGACCGAGGACCAGCTCTTCTCGATCACCCTGGACGAGGCCCTCGCGATCTACGCCCAGCCGAAGGTGCGGGGCCGCGCCGCGGCCAAGCCGCCGCTGAAGGAGCTGGGCACCGACCCGGTCAGCGAGAAGCCGGTGGTCGTCAAGGACGGCCGCTTCGGGCCCTACGTGACGGACGGCGAGACGAACGCGACGCTGCGGCGGGACGACGACGTCGAGACGATCACGCCGGAGCGGGGCTACGAGCTGCTGGCGGAGAAGCGGGCGAAGGGGCCGGCCAAGAAGACGGCGAAGAAGGCCCCGGCGAAGAAGGCCGCTGCCGCGAAGAAGGCGCCGGCGAAGAAGGCCACGGCGACGGCGGCCAAGAAGACGGCGGCGAAGAAGACGACGACGGCGGCCGCGAAGAAGGCGACCGCGGCGAAGAAGACGACGACGGCCGCGGCCGCGAAGAAGGCGGCGGCAGCCGCTCCGGCGGACGAGTAGGAGACCCGGGGGCTCCGCCCCCGGACCCTCCCCCAGCGAGGGCCCGGGCGGAGACCCCGGTGCCGGAAGGTGGGTGCGGGGTCACACCGGGCCCTGTCCACAGGCCACGGCAACGGCCCAGCGCAGCGGATAGGCTGGGCGGATGACGCGAGCCGAGCAGCCGACGGTCGTGACCGCCTCCGAGAACCCCGCCTACGACGAAGCCCTGGCCGCGGACTCCCGCGAGCGAGCGGTGCGCGCCCTGCTGCGCACGCCCGGGCTGCGCCGGCTGTGGGGCGCCCAGCTGGTGAGCGGCATCGGTGATGCCCTCGCCCTGCTGGTCCTCGTCCTGCTGACCCTCCAGGCGACCGTCACGACCGCCACCGGCGGCCTCTTCGGCACCGGCTACCGGGGGGCCGCCTTCTCCGTGGCCGCCGTCTTCGCGGTGCGCTTCCTCGCCACCGTCCTGTTCGGCGCGGTCCTGCTCGGCCCGCTGGCCCGGCTCACCGCCCCCGGCGGCAAGCTGGACCGCCGCTGGACGATGGCCGGCGCCGACGGGCTGCGGATCGTGCTGTTCGTGGTCGCCCCGCTCTGGCTCGACTGGATCCCGGCGCACGCCACGGTCGCCCTGCTGGCCACCGTCTTCGTCTCGGGCGCCGCCGAGCGGGTGTGGACCCTGGCCAAGGAGAGCGCCGCGCCCGGGCTGCTGCCCGCGCCGCCGCCGGAGGGGGCGACGGTGCGCCCGCTCCCGGACCACCTCGACGCCCTGCGCCGCCTCAGCCTGCGCACCGCCTTCGCGGCGATGCCCGTCGCGGCCGCCGCCCTGCTCGTCGCGACCCTGGTCGGGCGGGCGCTGGGCCTGGCCGTGGACTGGTTCGCC
Source organism: Streptomyces katrae (assembly GCF_000966975.1). Lineage (GTDB taxonomy): Bacteria > Actinomycetota > Actinomycetes > Streptomycetales > Streptomycetaceae > Streptomyces > Streptomyces katrae. The sequence continues at coordinate 2,436 of NZ_JZWV01000061.1, forward strand.
GCGAACCCGTCGGCACTGGGCTCGTACGTCGCCGCCGGCCTGTTCGCCGCGTCCGTCTCGCTGCTGCTCCCGCTGACACTGCCCGCCGTGAAGACCCCCAGGCCGCGTTCCCCGCTCGAGGGACTGCGCACCCCCCGCGCGGGCGACCGGGCCGAGAAGGGCCGTACGGGCTCGATCCGGCTGCTCGTGCTCGCCTGCGCCGCCGTCGCCGGAGCCGTGGCCTGCGCCGCCTCCGTCGCCGTCCTGCACGCCTTCGACCTGGGCGGCGGGCCCTCCACGTACGCCCTGATGGTGCTCGCCCTCGTCGGCGGCACCGCCGCCGGGATCCGCGCCACCCAGGCCGGGAAGGTACTGCCGGGGCTCTCCCGGCGCCGGCTGCTGGCGCTGGCCATGGCCGTCGCCGGGCTGGCGCTGCTGCTGACCGGGCTGGTCCGGGACACGGCGACCGTACTGTTCCTGGCACTGCTCGCGGGCACCGCCGCCGGTGTCGCCGCCAACACCGGTCACACCCTGCTCGACCAGGAGACCGAGGAGTTCCGCCGCGCCCGGGTCACCGCGCACCTGCAGGCCGTGGTCCGGGTGGCCGTGGCCCTCGGGGCGGTGGCCGCGCCGCTGCTGGCCGGCCTCATCGGCCCGCACCGGCTCGACGCCGGCCGGATCGTCCTCGCGCACGGCGGCGCCGCCTACATCCTGATGCTGGTCGGCGCCCTGCTGCTGCCCGCCGCCGTGGTGGTCCTCGCCCGGGCCGACGACCGCCGCGGCGTACCGCTGCGCCGCGACCTGCGCGAGGCGCTGCGCGGCGGGGAGCCCGTACAGGCCCCGTCCGCGACCGGGTTCTTCATCGCCCTGGAGGGCGGCGACGGCGCCGGCAAGTCCACCCAGGTCGAGGCGCTGGCCGACTGGATACGGGGCAAGGGCCACGAGGTCGTCGTGACCCGGGAGCCGGGCGCCACCCCGGTCGGCAAGCGGCTGCGTTCGATCCTGCTGGACGTCTCCTCCGCCGGGCTGTCGAACCGCGCCGAGGCGCTGCTGTACGCCGCCGACCGCGCGGAGCACGTCGACACGGTGGTCAGGCCCGCCCTGGAGCGCGGCGCGGTGGTCATCTCCGACCGCTACATCGACTCCTCGGTCGCCTACCAGGGCGCCGGCCGCGACCTCTCCCCGACCGAGATCGCCCGGATCTCCCGCTGGGCCACGGACGGCCTGGTCCCGAACCTGACCGTGCTGCTCGACGTCTCCCCGGAGACCGCGCGGGAGCGGTTCACCGAGGCGCCCGACCGGCTGGAGTCGGAGCCGACCGAGTTCCACCAGCGGGTGCGGGCCGGCTTCCTGACGCTCGCCGCCGCCGACCCCGGGCGCTACCTGGTGGTCGACGCCGGCCAGGACCCCGGCTCCGTGACCACCGTCGTGCGCCACCGGCTGGACCGGATGCTCCCGCTGTCCGAGGCCGAGGTGGCCGCGCAGCTGGAGGCCCGCCGGCTCGCCGAGGAGGAGGCGCGCCGCAAGGCCGAGGAGGAGGCCGCGCGCCGGGCGGAGGAGGCCCGGCTGAAGGCCGAGGAGGAGGCCCGCCTGGCCCGCGAGGCCGAGGAGGCCCGGCTCAGGGCCGAGCGGGAGGCGGAAGCGGCCCGGGTCAAGGCCGAGCAGGAGGCGGAAGCGGCCCGGGTCAAGGCCGAGCGCGAGGCCGCCGAGGCGCGCCGGCTGGCCCAGGAGGAGGCCGCGCGCCGGGCGGAGGAAGCCCGGCTGAAGGCCGAGGAGGAGCGGCGAAGGGCCGAGGAGGAGGCCCGGGTACGGGCCGAGGCCGAGCGGCTGCGCGCCGAGGCCGAGGAGCGGGCCCGCGCCGCCGAGCAGGAGCGGATCCGGCTCCAGGAGGCGGAGGAGGCCCGGCTGCGCGCCGAGGCCGAGGAGCGCCGGCTGGAGAAGCAGCGGCGGGCCGAGGAGGCGCTGCTGCGGGCGGAGGAGGCGCGCAAGCTGGCGGAGGCCTCGGCCGCCGCCGCGGCCGCCGCGGAGGCGAAGGCAGCCGGGGCGCCGGCGCCCAAGGTCGTCATGAGCAAGGAACCGCTCCCCGCGGACCAGGCCGTCACGGTCGAGACGCCGATGGTGAGCCGCGTCGTCCGGCCCGACGACGTGACGCAGACCGTCCCCGTGCCCAAGATCGACCCGTCCGGCGCGCGCCCCTCGGACGAGACGGCGGTCCTGCCCGCCGTACGGCCCGACGGCCCGGCCCCGGCCGCCCAGGGCGGCCGGACGCGGCCGGCGGAGCGTCCGACGGCCCCGCACACCCAGGAACGGCCCCGCACACCCAGGAGGCCCCGGCCGACCGGGTGCCGCCGGGGATCTTCCGGGACTCGGCGAACGACGTGACCCGCGAGCTCCCCGTCTTCGACGAGGACGGCCGGCCGCGCAGGAGCCCGTCCGAGTGGGCCGAGGCCACGCCGATGGACGACCTGCCGACCCTGGCGGACGAACTGCTCGGACCCCGCCCGGACGACCGGGACCACCGCGACGACCGCGGCGACGAGGACGGCCGGGGCGGACGGCGCCGCCGCCGCTGACCGGCTGGGCGGGCGCTCCCCTGCCCGGGGACGGATTGTCGGTGGCGCGCGCCACAATGTGAGCAGACGGGTGCGGAGCATCCACGGACGGTGAAAGGCGGTGGGCGGGATGCCCGTGTGGGACGACCTGGTGGGACAGGAGCGCGTGCACGCGCAGCTGGCCGCCGCCGCCCGCGACGCCGACGCCCTGGTCACGGCCGCCGCTGAGGGCGAACCGCTGCCGCCCGGCTCCAAGATGACCCACGCCTGGCTCTTCACCGGCCCGCCCGGCTCCGGGCGGGCCACCGCCGCCCGGGCCTTCGCGGCGGCCCTGCAGTGCGTCAGCCCCGACCGCGCCCTCGGCGGGGAACCGGGCTGCGGGTTCTGCGACGGCTGCCACACCACCTTGGCGGGGACCCATGCCGACGTGGAGGTCGTCCGCACCGATCTCCTGTCGATCGGTGTGAAGGAGACCCGCGACCTGGTCCGCCGCGCCCAGCTCTCCCCGGCCGTGGGCCGCTGGCAGGTCATCGTCCTGGAGGACGCCGACCGCCTCACCGAGGGCGCGGGCAACGTCCTGCTGAAGGCCGTGGAGGAGCCCGCCCCGCGCACGGTGTGGCTGCTGTGCGCGCCCTCCCTGGAGGACGTGCTGCCCACCATCCGCTCCCGCTGCCGCCACCTGACCCTGACCACCCCGTCCGTGGCGGCGGTGGCCGAGGTGCTCGTGCGGCGCGACGGCGTGGAGCCGGCCGGCTGCCCCTGCGGGTGGACGACGTGGGCGGCTGCCTCAAGGCCGCCCAGGAACTCGTCGACGCCGCCGCGGAGGACGCCAAGCAGGTCGCCGAGGAGGTCGACGCGAAGGAGACCGAGGAGCTGAGGGCCGCGCTCGGCGCCGGAGCGGGCGCCGGGGGCCGGCTGCCGCGCGGTACGGCCGGGGTGATGAAGGAGCTGGAGGACCGCCAGAAGCGCCGGCGCACCCGCACCCAGCGCGACAGCCTCGACCTCGCCCTCACCGACCTGACGGGCTTCTACCGGGACGTCCTGGCCCTCCAGCTCGGCTCGGCCCTGGCCATCGCCAACGAGGACATACGCCCGGACCTGGACCGGATCGCCCGTGCCTCGGGCCCCGAGCGGACCCTGCGGCGCATCGAGGCGATCATCGCCTGCCGTGAGGCCCTCGACCGGAACGTGGCCCCGCTCCTGGCGGTGGAGGCCATGACGATGGCCCTCCGCGCCGGCTGACGGGTTCACCCGTACGAGCGGTCCCGGGCCGCGCGCGGGGAAACCGTACGGTCGCCGGGGGGACGGCCCCGTGCCCGGTCGGCGGGCGCCCGGCCGGGCGGCGGCCGACGGACAGGGGCCCCGGCAGGACGTACGCTCGCCGCATGGACACCAGGCGACTGCTGCGCACCACCGGGACCGTGATCGCAGCCGCCGGGCTGCTGCTGTCCGGCTGCACCTCCGGCAGCCCGGACGTGGCCTCCGCCTCGGCCGAGCCGTCCGCGGTTCCGGCCGGGCTGCGCCCGTACTACGCGCAGAAGCTGAGCTGGCGCGACTGCGGTGTCCAGGGCTTCCAGTGCTCCACGATGAAGGCGCCCCTGGACTACGCGAACCCGGGCTCCGGCCAGGACGTGGACATCGCGGTGGCCCGCCGCACGGCCACCGGTCCGGGCAAGAAGCTCGGCTCCCTGGTGGTCAACCCGGGCGGCCCCGGCGGTTCCGGCATCGGCTACCTCCAGGCGTACGCCGGCATCGGCTACCCGGCGGCCGTCCGCGCCCGCTACGACATGGTCTCCTTCGACCCGCGCGGAGTGGCCCGCAGCAGCCCCGTGGAATGCCTGACCGGCCCGGCGATGGACCGGTTCACCCAGGTCGACCAGACCCCGGACGACCAGGCGGAGCGGGCTCGTCTGGTGGCGGCGTTCAAGGAGTTCGCGGCGGGCTGCGAGCAGCGCTCGGCGCGGATCCTGCCGCACGTCTCCACCGTGGACGCCGCCCGCGACATGGACCTGCTCCGGGCCGTCCTGGGCGACGAGAAGCTGAACTACGTCGGCGCCTCCTACGGCACCTTCCTCGGCGCGACGTACGCAGACCTCTTCCCGGGACGGGTGGGCCGGATGGTCCTGGACGGGG
>NZ_JZWV01000062.1 GCF_000966975.1 Streptomyces katrae
GTCCTGGACGGGGCGATGGACCCCTCGCGCCCGGCGCTCGACCTCAACCGCGACCAGACGGCCGGCTTCGACACCGCCTTCCGCTCCTTCGCGAAGGACTGCGCGAAGCAGTCCGACTGCCCGCTGGGGCAGGGCACGCCCGAGGCGCAGGGCCAGCGCCTGAAGGAGTTCTTCCGCAAGCTGGACGCCCAGCCCGTCCCCTCCGGCGACCCGGCCCGCCCGCTGGGCGAGGCCCTCGCGACGACGGGGGTGATCGCGGCGCTGTACGACGAGAGCGCCTGGCCGCAGCTGCGCCAGGCCCTTACGGACGCGATGAACGGCGACGGCGCCGCTCTGCTGGCCCTCGCCGACAGCTACTACGAGCGCGGGGCGGACGGGAAGTACGCGAACCTCATGTTCGCGAACGCCGCCGTGAACTGCCTCGACCAGCCCCCGGCCTTCGGCGGCCCGGAAGCGGTGGACGCCGCCCTGCCCTCCTTCGAGAAGGCCTCGCCCGTCTTCGGCGCGGGCCTGGCCTGGGCCTCCCTGAACTGCACGTACTGGCCGGTGAAGGCCACGGGCACGGCGAAGCCCCTGAAGGCCCACGGAGCCGCCCCGATCGTGGTGGTCGGCACGACGCGCGACCCGGCGACCCCGTACAAGTGGGCCCAGGCCCTGGCGGGGCAGCTCGACTCGGGCACCCTCCTCACCTACGACGGCGACGGCCACACGGCGTACGGCCGGGGCAGCGACTGCATCGACGCCGCGATCAACCGCTACCTCCTGGAGGGCCAGGCCCCACCGGCCGGCAAGCGCTGCTGACCCCCCGGCCCGCCCCTGGTTCGGGGCACCGGGTTTAACCCTGTAGACTTGGCGACGCTGCTGATGAGAGGCTCCCTACGGGGACTTTTCTCGTCTCCCGGCGGTGCCGCCTTAGCTCAGTTGGCCAGAGCAACGCACTCGTAATGCGTAGGTCTCGGGTTCGAATCCCGAAGGCGGCTCCATTGGAACCCCAGGTCGTGTCCCACACGGCCTGGGGTTTTTTGTGTCCCGTGCGTGCGGAGGGCGGGTCGCGAACTCGGGTGAAACATTCCCGGGCCGCCATCGCGTCGAAGGGGTGAGACGGACGCGAGGGGGAGTAGATGCGGCAGGGGCGCAGGGACGGGTTCCGGGAGTTCGCGGCGGGCCGGTCCGGTCCCTTGTACCGGTCGGCGTGCCTGCTCGCGAGCGGTGACGTGCACCTCGCGGAGGACCTGGTGCAGGAGACCCTGGGGCGGATGTACCTGCTCTGGGGGCGGATCTCCCGCATCGACAATCCGGCCGCGTACGCGCAGACGGTCCTCGTCCGGTCCTTCCTGACGCACCAGCGGCGCCGCTCGGCGGGGGAGCGCCCGGTCGGGGAGTTCCCCGAGTCGCGGGCCCCGGAGGCCGGCGCCGCCGACCCGGAGCTGCGGGTGACCCTGCTGCAGGCGCTGGGGCAGCTGGCGCCGAAGGACCGGGCGGTGCTGGTGCTGCGGTACTGGGAGGACCGCAGCATCGAGGAGACCGCCGAGGCGATGAACGTCAGTTCGGCGGCGGTCCGTACCCGGAGCACGCGGGCGCTGACGCGGCTGCGCGGGCAACTGGGGGACTCGCTGTCCGAGCTCGTCGCCCGCTGAGTGCCTCCTCTCGATGTTTTTCCTCGCTCCTCCTCGCTACTGAGTGGAAGGTCTGGGTCCGTATGTCCTTTGAAGATGAGCTCGGTGAAGCCCTGCGGCAGGCGGGGGACGGTTTCACGCCTGACCGGCAGGCCCTCGTCGCCGGCGGTGAGCGGCGCGGACGGAGGCTGGTGGTCCGCCGCCGGGCCGCCGTGATCGGCGGATCGGCGCTGGGGCTGGCCCTGATCGGTACCGCCGGCGCCTTCGCGGGCGGCCTGCTGGGCGGCTCGGGCGGCGCGGGGACCCCGAACGTCGCGGCCCCGCCGGCCCTGTCGAGCACCCCGCCCCCGAAGGGGCCGCACGGGACCGGCACCGGTGCCGTCTCCGATGCCCAGATGGTCGCCTGGCTCAAGCAGCTGCTGCCCGACGGGCAGCTCACCGAGACCCGGGGGCGCGGGACGGGCGGCGGGTTCGGGGGGCTCCCGGTGGCCTCCGGCGTGTACGACGACGGGAAGGGCGGGGCGGCCGTCGGGGTCAGCCTCAACCGCGTGGATCCGAAGGGTGCGAGCACCGCCGAGCTGGTCGCCTGCCCCGACAAGAACCTCTTCGACTACGACGGCTGCACGTCCGAGACGTTGCAGGACGGCTCGAAGATCATGGTCTTCCAGGGCTACGAGTACCCCGACCGCCGCGTCCCCACGAAGTCGTGGCGGGCCACGCTGGTGACTCCGCAGGGCTACCTGGTGGACGTACAGGAGTGGAACGCGGCCGCGGAGAAGGGCGCTCCCGTCTCGCGGACCGATCCCCCGCTGGACCCGGCCCGGCTCAAGACCCTCGCGCTGTCGCCGCTGTGGCACCCGGCACTGGAGGACCTGCCGGCGGCCCATCCGGAGTCGCCGCGCTCGTCCGCGCGCCCGGGGGTACAGGCCGCGCCGGTCCTGGACGGCCTGCTGGCCGGGTACGGCATCCCGGTCGTCGCCAAGGGGGGCCAGGGAGACAGCGCCTACGCCGTCCTCGACGACGGCAGGGGCGAGTCGATGGTCTCCGTGGAGGTCCAGTCGTCCTGGCAGCCGGGCAGCCCCCTGGACAGCCTGTTCGCGGCCGCCACGGTGCTGCCGGACGGCACGAAGGTGGTGACCCGCCAGACGCCCGGGGAGAAGGGCGGCAAGAACGTGGTCTGGTGGAACGTGGACACGCTGCGGAAGGACGGCACCCGTGTGATCGTCTCGGCCTTCAACGCCAAGAACCAGGAGAGCGACGCCACCCGGAAGGACCCGGCGCTGACGATGGCGCAGCTGAAGGAGATGGCGACGAGCGACAAGTGGACCAAGTAGCGTCCGCGTCCCGTACGGCGACCGCGGCGGCGTGGCCGTCCCCCACGGCCACGTCACCGGCGCCGGTGCGCAGGACCGGGACGCCGGTCTCGTTCGCGAGGGAGGCGGGTCCTGGCGGCCACCGGGTCACTCCCCTTCCACGGGCATGTCCCGCATGGTGCGCAGCGGTGAGAACAGGACGAACAGCGAGGCGCTCCACGTGCCGAGGACGCAGATCCACAGGGTGGTGCGCAGCCCCAGTTGGCTGCCGAGGGCTCCGCCGAGCAGCGCCCCGAGCGGGATGACGCCGAGGCAGACCCACATGAAGGCCGCATTGACCCGGCCGAGCAGTGGGGCGGGGGTGATGTGCTGGAGGTAGGAGTTTGCGGTGATGTTGTAGAGGCCCACGTTCGCGGAGAACGCGGCGAGACCCAGCCCGTAGAGCGCGCTCGCCGGGCACCTGAGCCTTTGGTACCTGTACGTCGTCGTCGGCGTCGGCGGTGTCTTCACCGTGCTGTTCAACGTGGCGTACAAGAGCATGCTGCCCCGGCTCGCCGGGCCGGACCGGCTCGTGGACGCCAACGCGAAGATCGTGATGAGCCAGGACTTCGCGGAGCTCGTCGGCCCCACCCATGCGCACGACGTCGCACACGATCATCAGCTTCCGCTGGTCGATCCGGTCGGCGAGGATCCCGGCGGGCAGGGAGAAGAGCAGGTACGGGTCTGGCCGCCCCACAGGAGGGCGAAGTTGCGGCTGCGCCAGAGCGGCACGCTCACCGGGCGGTCCGCGACGACGGGTGCGGCCTTCTGCTCGATCATGCGGGACGCGCCTGGACGCCCAGGTGCTCGAACCGGCTTGAATGGGTCAGCGACACGTGGCCCCCTCGGGAGAGATCTGGCGTTCATGATCCGCCGTCCGGGGGCTCCGTTCGTCGCGGGGGTGCGGGCGGGGCTACGTTGGGTGGGGTCGGGGCCTGGGCGTCGGGTGGTGGGAGGCCGGGCATGACGGCGCGGTGGCGTGGTGTGGCGGTCGGGGCTGCCGCCGTCGGGCTCGTGGTGGTTCCGGTGGGGGTCGGGGCCGGTCGCGCGTGGGACACGGCTGCTCGGCCGGCCGTGTCGGCCACTCCGGTGGGCGATGACTTCCCGCGGCTGACGCCCGCGGTCGCGGCGCGGCTGGACGCGGCCGTGCAGAAGGTGCTCAAGGAGGCCGGGGTGCCCGGGGTGATGGTCTCGCTCTCGGCGCCGGGCAAGGGGGAGTACGTACGGGCCTTCGGGGTCGCCGACGAGGCGACGGGCGCGCCGATGAAGACCGACATGAGCGTGCGGATCGGGAGCGTCACCAAGACCTTCACCGTGACCGCGCTGCTGAGGCTGGTCGATCAGGGGAAGGTGGGGCTCGACGATCCCGTCGGGAAGTACGTGGCCGGGGTGCCCAACGGCGAGCGGATCACGTTGCGCCAGCTCGCGGAGATGCGGAGCGGGCTGTTCAACTACTCCGAGGACGAGGGGTTCTTCAAGGCCTTGACGAGTGATCCGCGGCGGCCGTTCACCCCGCGGGAGCTGCTCTCGTACGCGTTCAAGCACCCGGTGCTGTTCGAGCCCGGGGCGAAGTTCTCCTACTGCAACACCAATCTGGTGCTGTTGGGGCTGGTGGTGGAGAAGGTGACGGGGGAGCCGCTCCGGAAGGTCGTCACGGATCAGGTGATCAAGCCCGCCGGGCTGCGGCACACGCTGTTCCCGACCGGGGCGGAGTTCCCGAGTCCGCATGCGCGGGGGTACACCGATCAGACGGCCACCGGGAAGGTCGAGGACGCCGCCGGCTGGGACCCCTCCTGGGGCTGGGCCGCCGGGGCGATGGTCTCCGATCTGGGCGACCTGCGGAGCTGGGCCGGGACCCTGGCCACCGGGACCCTGCTGACCCCCGCCACCCAGGCGCAGCGGCTGAAGATGGTCCAGGCCCTGCCGGACGCGGGTTACGGGCTGGGCATCTTCGACGTCGCCGGGTGGATCGGGCACAACGGCTCGCTGCCCGGGTACGAGGCGCTGGTCGTCCACCTGCCGCGGCCGCGGGCCACGCTGGTGGTGCTGCTCAACACCGACATCTCGTACAAGGGGGCCGAGCCCAGTACGGCCTTCGGCGAGGCGATCACGAGGATCGTGACCCCGCGGCACGTCTTCGAGCTGCCGGCCCAGCCCGTCACCGGCCACTGAGACGCCGGTGGTGCCGGCCTCCCGTCGCGCGCACAATGGACGGCCACGTGCGAATGATCAAGGAGAGTCGGATGGCTGAGCAGGGTGGGGTTTCGGTCCGGGTCGCCGGGGAGGCGGATCTCGATGTGGCCGCCGAGCTGTTCCGGGGGTACCTGGAGTTCTACGAGGTGAGGGTCGAAGACCCGGCGCGGCCGCGGGAGTTCCTCGCCGAGCGGATCGCCAAGGACGAGTCGCTGGTGCTGCTCGGCGAGGTGGCGGGCCTTGGCACGGTCGGGTTCGCGCAGGTCTACCGGACGTTCTCCTCGCTGTCGTTGCGGCCGATCTGGGTGCTCGGGGACCTGTACGTCGCCCCGTCGGGCCGTCGCACCGGCGCCGGGCGGACGCTGCTGCGGGAGGTGCTGGAGCGGGCGCGGGAGGCCGGGGTGGCGGGCGTGCAGCTGGAGACCGGGTTCGCCAACGAGGTCGCGCAGGGGCTCTACGAGTCGGAGGGCTTCGTGCGGGAGGGGTACTACATCTACTTCCGTGAGCTCGGGTGAGGACCGAGGGCTCCTATTTGGCGTCCGCGTAGCACCGCACGACCGCGGTGGTGAAGGGGAAACGGACCGGAGTGTCGCCGAAGGCGATGCGGCCCGCGCGGTCGCCCGCCGTACGGATCGCCTCGGCGACGGCCTCGGCCTCCTCGGCCGGGCAGTGCACGATCACCTCGTCGTGCTGGAAGAACACCAGCTCCGCGCGCATGCCGGCGGTGGCCTGGCGCAGGGCCGCGAGCATCAGCAGGGCCCAGTCGGCGGCGCTGCCCTGCACGACGAAGTTGCGGGTGAAGCGGCCCCGGGCGCGGGTGTCCGTCGAGGCGTAGGACGGGGGCCGGCCGGGGGCCTCGTCCTCGCGGTCCTGGGGGATGCCCGCCTCGCCGTCCTCGGCGGCACCGGCCGGGGGCGGGCAGGTGCGGCCCAGCCAGGTGCGTACCAGGCGGCCCTCCTCGCCGGCGCGGGCCGCGTCGTCCACGTACGCCACGGCGCGGGGGAAGCGGCGGCGGAGGGCGGCGAGGTTCTTGAGGCCGTCGCCGGAGGTCTGGCCGTATACGGCGCCCAGCACGGCGATCTTGGCCTGCTCGCGGTCGCCGGAGAAGGACTGGCGGGAGACGGCCGTGTAGAGGTCCTCCGGCCGGCCGGCCACCTCCATGAAGGCGGGGTCACGGGAGATCGCCGCGAGGACCCGCGGCTCCATCTGGTCGGCGTCGGCGACGACGAGCCGCCAGCCCGGGTCGGCGACGACGGCCCGGCGGATCACCTTGGGGATCTGCAGGGCCCCGCCGCCGTGGGTGACCCAGCGGCCGGTCAGGGTGCCGGCGGGGACGAACTCGGGGCGGAAACGGCCCTCGTGGACCCAGTCGGCGAGCCAGGACCAGCCGTGCGCGGTGTAGATCCGGTACAGCTTCTTGTAGAGGAGGAGCGGCGCGACCGCCGGGTGGTCGACCTCCTGGAGCTCCCAGCGGCGGGTCGAGCGGAGTCTGATCCCGGCCTCGGCGAACGCCTTGACCACGTCGGCCGGCAGGTCCGGGCGGACCCGGCGGCCGAAGGCGGCGGAGATCTCGTCGGCCAGCTGGGCCAGGCGGCGGGGTTCGCCGCCGCCGGCGTAGCGCTCGCCGAGCAGCTCGGTGAGCAGGGCCCGGTGCACGTCGGCCCGCCAGGGCAGCCCGGCGTGGTGCATCTCGGCGGCGATGAGGAACGCCGCCGACTCGGCGGCGGTGAGGAGGCGGAGCCGGTCGGGGTGGGCG
>NZ_JZWV01000449.1 GCF_000966975.1 Streptomyces katrae
CCACCAGGGTCCGCTCACCGCCCTCCCCCAGCGCGTGCAGACCGCCCAGCACGCCGTCGTACATCAGCCGGCCGTGGTCGATCACCATCACCCGCTCGCACAGCTGCTCGATGTCCTGGAGGTCGTGCGTCGTCAGCAGCACCGTCGTCCCGAGCTCCTCGTTCAGCTGCCGAAGGAACCCCCGCACCCGCGCCTTGCTGACCACGTCCAGCCCGATCGTCGGCTCGTCCAGGTACAGCACCTCCGGATCGTGCAGCAGCGCCGCCGCGATGTCCCCGCGCATCCGCTGCCCCAGCGACAGCTGCCGCACCGGTACGTCCAGCAGCGCGGCCAGGTCCAGGCGGTCCACGCAGCGGTCCAGGTTCTCCCGGAAGCGGGCCGCCGGGATCCGGTACATCCGCCGCATCAGCCCGTACGAGTCCTTCAGCGGAAGGTCCCACCACAGGGTGGTCCGCTGCCCGAAGACCACCCCGATCCGGTGCGCGAGCCGCAGCCGCTCCCGCGACGGATCGATGCCCGCCACGCGCAGCCGGCCGCCGCTCGGGGTGAGGATGCCGGTCAGCATCTTGATCGTGGTGGACTTCCCGGCTCCGTTGGGCCCGATGTAGCCGACCACCTCACCCCTCCCGACCTCGAAGCTGATCCCGTCCACCGCCCTGACCTGGCGTTTCTCCCGGCGCATCAGCCCCGACCGGCGCCGCACTTCGAAGACCTTCTCGACCCCGTCGAGAGAGATGAGGACATCGGACACGACTAGCTCCCCGTGCTTCGGTACGAACGGACCCCCGCGCGCCACGCCAGCGACGCGGGCAGGAACACCGCGAAGGCCACCAGCGGGCTCAGGAACGCGACCCACCCCGGCAGCCCCAGCGGATCGGGCCGCCCCAGCACGTACAGCGCGGGCAGCCAGTTGACGAAGGCCAGCGGAACCACGAAGGTCACCCCGCGCAGCAACTCCCTCGCGAACACCGTCGGCGGGTACTGGAGCATGGTGCAGCCCCCGTACGTGAAGGAGTTCTGCACCTCCGCCGCGTCCCCGGCGACGAACTGGAAGGCCGCCCCGGCCACCAGCACCCCGCCGAAGATCCCCGCCCCGGCCACCACCATCACCGGCACCAGGAGCACCTTCCCCGGCGTCCAGTCCACGTCCAGCTCCGACAGCGCCCAGCCCAGCACCCCCAGCCCCTGCGCGATCCGCCCCAGCCGCCGCAGCGCGAACCGGTCCGCGGCCACCTGAGCGAGCAGCGGCACGGGCCGCACCAGCATGGTGTCGAGGGAGCCGTCCCGGATCCGGGCGCCGACCCGGTCGGTGTTGCCGAGGAGCAGGTCCGCCAGGCCCAGGGAGGCCGAGCAGGCCCCGTAGAGGAGGGCGGTCTCGGGCAGGGTGAAGCCACCGAGCGCGTCCACGTGGGAGAACATGATGGTGATCGCGACGAAATCGAGCACCGTGATCGCCGCGTTCCCGAAGGTGGCCAGCAGGAACGACGCCCGGTACGCCATCGTCGAGCGGATCCACATCCCCACGATCAGCCGGTAGCCCCGCAGCCCCTCGCGCAGCCGGCCGACGCGCCCCCGCGCCGGCTCGTACGGCCGCCGCCCTGGCCCGCCCGCCTCCGGACGCGCCGCCACCGTCACCTCAGCCACCCTGGACCACCACCTTCCGCGTGGCCGCCGACTGCACCAGCCGCCCCGCGCCCAGCAGGACCGCCGCCCATACGGCCTGGAAGCCCAGCGCCCGCACCGCTCCCCCGGCCCCCGCGTGCGTGCCGAGCAGCACGTCCAGCGGGACCTGGAGCATCGCCGCCCACGGCAGCAGCCGTACCACCTCGCCGAAGCCGCCGGGGAAGACGGTCAGCGGCAGCAGCATCCCGGAGAAGAAGATGGTCACCACGGTCGCCATCAGGTTGACCCCCGACCCGTCCAGCAGCCAGAACGCGGCCAGCGCCAGCAGGTACCGCACCCCGAACCCGACGACCAGCCCGAGGGCGACCGACAGCAGGAACAGCAGCCAGCGCAGCGGATCGGACGGCAGCGCCAGGGTGAAGGCCAGCGCCCCCGCCAGCAGGGGCAGCAGCCCGCGCCCCAGCAGCTGGAAGCCGGCCCGGCCGAGGTCGGTCGCGAGCCACCAGGCCTGGAGGTCGGCCGGACGGTAGAGGTCGACGGCGATGTCACCCGTGCGTATGCGTTCCTGGAGCTCCTCCTGGAAGCCGCCGCCGATGAGCGAGCCGGCCGCCAGCAGGGACTGGCTGACCCAGACGAAGGTCAGGGCCTGCGCCTGGTCGTAGCCGCCGAGGTGGGGGCGCTCGTCCCACAGGGCGACGTACGTGTACGCGACGATGAAGCCGAAGACCGTATTGGTGAAGACCCCGGCGGCGGTCGCCGTCCCGTAGGCCGCGTAGCGCCGGAACCCGCCCGCCGCGACGGCCAGATAGAGACGCACCGTATCCCTCCGTTTCCCACGTCGTTCCTACGTCGGCCAAAGCGCGCGAGCTTAGTGCGGAGGGGCGAGCCACGCGACCGTTTTATGCCCGTCCGGGGCGGAACAAGCGGCCATCGGGTAGACACCATGAGGTACAGATGTGGATATTTCATACGGTCACGAGGAGTCCCGGCGATGAGCGACGAGTCACCACCCCCGGGCTGGACGCCTCGTGAGCCGGACACCCCGAAGCCGCAGGGCAAGGCCAAGGCCAACGGCAAGGCCAAGGCCAAGGCCAAGGCCAAGGGCAAGGCCCCACGCAAGCGCACCGGATGGCGCCGCCTCGTCCCCACCTGGCGGATGGTGCTGGGCGCGGTCCTGCTGCTCCTGCTGCTGATCGGCGGCGCGCTCGTCGCCGGCTACCTGCTGGTCGACATCCCGCCGGCCAACTCGGCCGCCACCGCCCAGTCCAACGTGTTCCTCTACGCCGACGGTTCCCAGCTCGCCCGCGACGGCGAGGTCAACCGCGTCAACGTCCCGCTGTCCCAGGTCCCCCGGACCGTCCAGGAGGCCGTACTGGCCGCCGAGGACCGCGACTTCTACTCCGAACGGGCGGTGGACCCCAAGGCGATGCTCCGCGCCGCCTGGAACACCGCCACCGGCAAGGGCACGCAGTCCGGCTCCACCATCACCCAGCAGTACGTCAAGAACTACTACCTGGGCCAGGAACAGACGATCAAACGGAAGGTCAAGGAGTTCTTCATCGCGATCAAACTCGGTCGCGAGAAGTCGAAGGACTACATCCTCGAGGGCTATCTGAACACCAGTTACTTCGGCCGCAACGCCTACGGCATCCAGGCCGCCGCCCAGGCCTACTACGGCAAGGACGTCAACAAGCTCACCACCTCCGAGGGCGCCTACCTCGCCACCCTCCTCAACTCCCCCAGCGCCTTCGATGTCGTCTCACACCCCCAGAGCCGCGACCGCGCCCTGGCCCGCTGGAACTACGTCCTCGACGGCATGGTCAAGAAGAAGTGGATGACCCCGGCGGAACGGGCCGCGGCCGTCTTCCCCGAACCGGGCAAGGTCCGCGCCGCCGCCGGGCTCTCCGGCCAGCGCGGCTACCTGGTCGAAGCCGTCAAGGACTACATCAGCGAACACAAGATCCTCGACGAGAAGACCCTCGCCGAGGGCGGCTACCGGATCACCACCACCATCGACAAGCGCCGCGAGAACGCCTTCGTCGACGCCGTCCAGAAGCAGATGGCCGACAAGCTCGACCCGGCGGCCCGGCCGGCGGACCGGGTGGTGCGCGCCGGCGGGGCCTCCATCGACCCGGCCACCGGCAAGGTCGTCGCCATGTACGGCGGCATCGACTACACCAAGCAGTACGTCAACAACGCCACCCGGCACGACTACCAGGTGGCCTCCACCTTCAAGCCGTTCGTCTTCGCCTCCGCCGTCGAGAACGACTCCCGCACCCGCGACGGCCGCCGCATCACCCCGAACACCCTCTACAACGGGGACAACCGGCGGCCCGTCGTCGGCACCCGCATCCCCTACGCCCCCGAGAACGAGGGCCAGCAGTCGTACGGGCAGATCACCGTCAACACCGCCACCGACCTCTCCGTGAACACCGTCTTCGCCCAGATGGTCGTCGACGTCGGCACGGACAAGGTCAAGCAGACGGCGGTCGCCCTCGGCGTCCCCGAGGACACACCCAACTTCGACGCCGTCCCGGCCATGGCCCTGGGCACCATGCAGGCCAGCGTGCTGGACATGGCCCAGGCGTACGCCACTCTCGCCGACCACGGCCGGCGCACCCCGTACACCCTCGTGGAGAAGATCACCAAGGAGGGCGAAAGCCTCCACCTGCCCGACCGCACCCCGCAGCAGGCCGTCAGCCGGGAGGCGGCCGACACGACCACCTCCATGCTGGGCAGCGTCGTGGACAACGGCACCGGCACCGAGGCCCTCGCGGCCGGCCGCCCCGCGGCCGGCAAGACCGGCACCGCCGAGCAGGACCGCGCCGCCTGGTTCGCGGGGTACACCCCGGACCTCGTGACGGTCGTCTCGATCATGGGCCAGGACCCCGACACGGGCACCCTCCAGCCCCTCTACGGAGCCCTCGGCGAACCCCGCCTCGGCGGCGGCGGCTATCCGGCGCGGATCTGGGCGGCCTACACGAAGAAGGCCCTGGACGGGACGGAGCCCGTGGACTTCGACCTGGAACTCCAGCCGGGCGCGGCCCAGCCCCCGCCACCGGTCCAGCCCACCACCCCGCAGCAGCCCCAGGGCAGCCGCCCGCCCTGGCTCCCGGACCAGACCGGCCGCCCCAACCCGCCGAACGGGGGCCAGACCAACGCGGGCCAGAACAACGGCGGGCAGACGAACGGGGGCCAGAACACCGGAGGCCAGACCCAGGGCGGCCAGACCAACGGCGGCCAGAACACCGGAGGCCAGACCAACGCGGGCCAGAACAACGGCGGCCAGACGAACGGAGGCCAGACCACCGGAGGCCAGACCACCGGCGGCGAAACCACGGGCGGCGGCGAAACCAACGGCGGCCAGACCACCGGCGGCCTCACCCCGCGCCGCCGCCCCCCGTCGCTGTTCCTCGAATGATCAGCACCATCAATGCCATCAGTGCCATCGATGCCGTCAGTGCCATCGATGCCGTCAGTGCCCGGAGGTGGCCTTCAGCCCCACCACCGCCACCAGCAGCAGACAGATGAAGAAGATCCGGGCGGCGGTGACGGGCTCCCCCAGCACCGCCATGCCGAGCACCGCCGCACCGGCCGCACCGATGCCCACCCACACGCCGTACGCCGTACCGATCGGCAGCGTCTTGGCCGCGTAGGACAGCAGCACCATGCTGGCGACGATCCCGGCACCGGTGAACACGGACGGCCACAGCCGGGTGAAGCCCTCCGTGAACTTCATGCCGATCGACCAGCCGACCTCGAGCAGACCGGCGACGAGAAGAAGAACCCAGGCCATGACAGGCACCTCCGGAACGAGAGCGGTACGGGGGTGCGTCGTCTTTGCGTCGAGCCGGGCCCACTGGCCCAGCTACCCGGTACGGCGCGTCTCGTCGGGGTGGTTCCCCTCCACCGTAGCAAAGGGCGTGCAAAAGGGCCGGTGACCAGCGTCACCGGCCCTCCGCCAAGCCCTACAGGTACAGCCCGGTGGAGTCCTTCGACCCCTCCAGCCGCTCCGCCGCCACGGCGTGCAGGTCCCGCTCGCGCATCAGCACGTACGTCGCCCCGCGCACCTCCACCTCGGCGCGGTCCTCGGGGTCGTACAGCACGCGGTCGCCGGGCTCCACGCTCCGCACGTTCTGCCCCACCGCGACCACCTCGGCCCAGGCGAGCCGCTTGCCCACCGCGGCCGTCGCCGGGATGAGGATCCCGCCGCCCGAGCGCCGCTCGCCCTCGGGGGAGTCTGACTTCACGAGCACGCGGTCGTGGAGCATGCGGATGGGCAACTTGTCGTGGGTGGTGTTCTCGCTCACGCCCCGAACCTACCTGTCCGCGCGCGCCGCGCACTCCGGAGGGTCGACATCAGCGCTTGCGGCGCACGGAGACCACGAGCAGCCCGACCACGCCGGCCGCGACCAGCGCGACGGGGGCGATCCGCTCGAAGCGCGGGGCGCCGTCCTCGTGGCGCAGGCCGTCCTTCACGTCGGTGATCAGCCGGTTCACGCACGCGACGGCGCGCCCGGCGGTGTGGTCGATCGCCGAGGAGACCCTGGCCCTCGCGTCCCCGATGATCGTCTGCGGGTGCATGCGCACGCCGATCTCGTCGAGCGTCTCGGCGAGCTGCTCGCGGCGGCGGACGATGTCCGCCTCGATCTGTGCGGGGGTCCTGGCTTCCGGCACCGCGCTGCCTCCGTCGTCGTGTCTCGTCTTGTATGGGCTTGATCCGTCATGGACAGTCTGTCAGCTCAGTCAGCTTAGGCTCATGCCGTACGGATCCCCTCCCGAGGAGAGCACTGACATGAGCGAGCGACTCCAGCCGGGCGACACCGCCCCCGCCTTCACCCTGCCCGACGCGGACGGCAACGAGGTCTCGCTGGCGGACCACAAGGGCCGCAAGGTCATCGTGTACTTCTACCCCGCCGCGCTGACCCCGGGCTGCACGAAGCAGGCCTGCGACTTCACGGACAACCTGGACGTCCTGGCCGCGGCCGGCTACGACGTCATCGGCGTCTCCCCGGACAAGCCGGAGAAGCTGGCGAAGTTCCGCGAGCAGGAGCACCTGAAGGTCACCCTGGTCGGCGACCCGGAGAAGGAGGTCCTGGCGGCGTACGGGGCCTTCGGCGAGAAGAAGCTGTACGGCAAGACGGTGACCGGGGTCATCCGCTCCACGGTGGTCGTCGACGAGGAGGGCAAGGTCGAGCACGCCTTCTACAACGTCAAGGCGACCGGCCACGTAGCGAAGATCATCAAGGACCTGGGCATCTGACCCCCACCCACCCCCTCGAAGCGGCCCGCACCCTCCCGGTGCGGGCCGCTCCGTTTGCCGGACGCAACGGCGGGAATCCCGGCGACCGCTCGTCAACCTCCGCTACCCGTGCCCCAATTGCCATCCCCTCCCCGACACCCGGTGCGGGCGGCGGGCACGGGACCTTGTCGCCCTTCGGGTACCCTCCGCCGTAGACTGAGCGGAGCCACTCCAGGGCAATGTCCAAATTGCTCGAACTGTCGCGGTTGTGGTGGAATTGGCAGTCACGCTGGGTTTAGGTCCCAGTGGGGTAAAACCCGTGGGGGTTCGAGTCCCCCCAACCGCACGCACACCGAAGGCCCCCACGCAGCAGCGTGCGGGGCCTTCGGGCTGTGCGGTGGGCCGGGGGCTCAGGCCAGGAGTTCGCGGAGGACCGGGATCAGGGCGCGGAAGGCCTGGCCTCGGTGGGAGATGGCGTTCTTTTCCGCCGGGGTGAGTTCCGCGCAGGTGCGGGTTTCGCCGGTCGGCTGGAGGATCGGGTCGTAGCCGAAGCCGCCGCCGCCGACCGGGGAGTGGCGGAGGGTGCCCAGGAGGCGGCCCTCCACGACGCGTTCGGTGCCGTCCGGGAGGGCCAGGGCGGCCGCGCAGAAGAAGTGGGCGCCGCGGTGTTCGTCCGGGATGTCGCCGAGCTGGCTCAGGAGGAGTTCCAGGTTGGCCCGGTCGTCGCCGTGGGCGCCGGCCCAGCGGGCGGAGAAGATGCCGGGGGCGCCGTTCAGGACGTCGACGCACAGGCCGGAGTCGTCCGCGATGGCGGGGTATCCGGTGGCCTGGGCCAGGGCGTGGGCCTTGAGGAGGGCGTTCTCGGCGAAGGTGACGCCGGTTTCCTTGACGTCGGGGACCTCCGGGTACGCGTCCGCGCCGACCAGTTCGTGCGGCAGGCCGGCGTCGGACAGGATGGCGCGGAGTTCGGTGACTTTGCCCGCGTTGCGGGTGGCGAGGATCAGGCGGGTCATGCCGCCATTATCCCGGTCGGGGCGGAGCCGCCGGGGCGGCCGTCAGCCCGGGGTGCAGACCTTGGAGATCTCCGCCGCCGCGTCCGCGACCGGCTTGATGTCGGGGGCGGTGTTGCCCTGCTCGACGGAGGTGCGGACGTTCTTGACGGCCGTGGTCATGGAGTCGACGGCCTTGCCGAGGTCGGCGTTGCCGGTCTGGTCCTTGATCTTCTTCAGGTCGGTGTCGATCTGGTTCAGCGCGTTCTGGGTGTCCTGAACGCTGTTGCCGGCGTTGGAGACGGCCTGCTGGAGGTTGTTGACGCCGTTGGTGATGGCCACGGCGGTGTTGGCGCAGTCCATCGCGGTGGAGATGGCGTCGCAGGAGGTGAGGGCCGGGACGGCCAGGGCAGCCGCGAGGGCCGTGGCGGCCAGGCGGAGTTTGGGCTGGGTGAGGTTCATGTGGTCCCCCCGGGGGTGTGGGTACGGGCACGGATACGCGTACGGGCGCGCGGCCGTGAGACCGTGCGCCCGTACCGGCGTAGACGCGGGCCCGTGCCGCGCGGTTGCCAGGGGGTGTCCGCCGGGCACCCCCTACGGGAGCTGGAGGTCCAGGGCGCCGAGCTGGAGGGCTTCGAGGTCGGCGCAGCCGCCGGCGGCGAGGTCGAGGAGGGCGTTGAGTTCCTTGCGGTCGAAGGGTTCGCCCTCGGCGGTGCCCTGGACCTCGACGAAGCGGCCGTCGCCGGTGCAGACGACGTTCATGTCGGTCTCGGCGCGGACGTCCTCCTCGTAGCAGAGGTCGAGGAGGGGGACGCCGTCGACGATGCCGACGCTGACGGCGGCGACGGTGCCGGTGAGCGGCTTGCGGCCGGCCTTGATGAGCTTCTTCTTCTGGCCCCAGGTGATGGCGTCGGCGAGGGCGACGTAGGCGCCGGTGATGGCGGCGGTGCGGGTGCCGCCGTCGGCCTGGAGGACGTCGCAGTCGAGGACGATGGTGTTCTCGCCGAGGGCCTTGTAGTCGATGACGGCGCGGAGGGAGCGGCCGATGAGGCGGGAGATCTCGTGGGTGCGGCCGCCGATCTTGCCGCGGACGGATTCGCGGTCGCCGCGGGTGTTGGTGGAGCGCGGGAGCATCGAGTACTCGGAGGTGACCCAGCCTTCGCCGCTGCCCTTGCGCCAGCGCGGGACGCCTTCGGTGAAGGAGGCGGTGCAGAAGACCTTGGTGTCTCCGAAGGAGATGAGGACGGAGCCCTCGGCGTGCTTGCTCCATCCGCGTTCGATGGTGACCGGGCGGAGCTGTTCGGGCGTGCGGCCGTCGATGCGAGACATGGCTGTGAGCCTAGTCGCTGTGGGGGCGGGCCGGGTGACGGGTGGGGGGAGCGGAGGGGACGGCGGCGGATACGGGTGGACCCCGTCCGGTCGGGCCGGTACGGGGTCCTGGTCATGCTCCGCGGGGCGGTTCACATCATGTCTTCGATTTCGCCGGCGATCGGGTCGGCGTCGGTGCCGATGACGACCTGGACGGCGGTGCCCATGCGGACGACGCCGTGGGCGCCGGCGGCCTTGAGGGCGGCCTCGTCGACGAGGTCGGGGTTGACGACCTCGGTGCGCAGGCGGGTGATGCAGCCTTCGACCTCTTCGATGTTCTCGATTCCGCCGAGCCCGGCGACGATCTTCTCAGCCTTGGTGGCCATGTGTTTCTCCCTGAGTGTGGCGAAGAACGAGTCTCGGCGGCCGTAACCAGCTGCGTCCGCTTCGTCACGGTAGCTCACGGTTGGCCTATCCACGCGAGCACGGGCCTGGGGTCTGCCGAATGATGACGATCAGCGGCACCCTGCCCGGCAACTGGTCTACACCAGTGTGCCGTACGTGCCGCGACTGCCAAAACGGGCCGGCCCAGGGAGGACGCGGATGAGCGCGAGCAGTGCCGAGGCGGCGCCGCAGCCGAAGTGGTGGAGCGGCCTGTACCCGGGGCTCCAGAAGATGGGGCGCAGTCTGCAGCTCCCGATCGCCGTGCTGCCGGCCGCGGGGATCCTGAACCGGCTCGGGCAGCCGGACGTGTTCGGCAAGGACGGGCTGGACTGGGCGCCGGTGGCCAAGGTGATGGCGGGTGCGGGCGGGGCGCTGCTCGACCCGGACCTGGGTCTTCCGCTGCTGTTCTGCGTGGGCGTGGCGATCGGGATGGCCAAGAAGGCGGACGGGTCGACCGCCCTGGCGGCGGTGGCGGGGTTCCTCGTCTACCGGGGGGTGCTGCACGCGTTCCCGAAGGCGTGTCCGGTGGGGACGAGGGACATCGGGGGCGGGTGTCTGACCCCGACGGACACCTTCGCGGGGTACACGTACCAGAACCCGGGGGTGTTCGGCGGGATCGTGATGGGGCTGCTGGCGGCGTGGTTCTGGCAGCGGTACCACCGGGTGAAGCTGGTGGACTGGCTGGGATTCTTCAACGGGCGCCGGCTCGTCCCGATCATCATGTCGTTCGTGGCGATCGCGTTCGCGGTGGTGTGCCTGTGGATCTGGCCGCCGGTGGGTGACGCTCTGGAGCGGTTCTCGGACTGGCTGATCGGTCTGGGCTCGTTGGGTGGCGGGATCTTCGGTGTGGCGAACCGGGCGCTCCTGGTGATCGGGCTGCACCAGTTCCTGAACGTGCCGGTGTGGTTCCAGTTCGGTTCGTTCACGACGCCGGACGGGGTGGTGAAGCACGGGGACATCAACATGTTCCTGGCCGGCGACCCGCATGCGGGGCTGTTCCTGAGCGGGTTCTTCCCGATCATGATGTTCGCGCTGCCGGCGGCGGCGCTGGCCATCACGCACTGCGCGAAGCCGCTGCGGCGCAAGGAGGTCGGGGGGCTGATGCTGTCGGTGGCCCTCACCTCGTTCGTCACGGGGATCACGGAGCCGCTGGAGTACTCCTTCCTCTTCGTGGCGCCGATGCTGTACGTGGTGCACGCGCTGCTGACGGGGGTGTCGATGGCGGTGACGTGGGCGCTGGGGGTGCACGACGGGTTCAGCTTCTCGGCGGGGCTGATCGACTACGTCATCAACTGGGGGCTGGCGACCAAGCCGTGGCTGATCATCCCGATCGGGCTGGGTTTCGCGGTCGTCTACTACGTGGTGTTCCGCTTCGCCATCACGGCGTTCGACATCCCGACGCCGGGGCGGGAGTCGGACGAGGAGATCGCGGCGATGCAGGCGGAGAACACCAAGGCGTGACCGACGCGGCGGTGACGCCGCCGACCGCCTTGTGACACAAGGCCCGGGCCTTCGGATCCAGCGATCCGGAGGCCCTTCGTCCTGTGGCCCAGGCCACACAAAATCGAAGGTTCCTTATCTAACCCCGACCGTGCTACAACTGGTCTACACCACCTAATGGTGTAGACCATGCAGCTGCCGAGCAGCCAGTGGTCTCTTCCGAGACGCCGCCACCCCATTTTCCCCTGTCCCTGGCAGCGCCTTGCCCACTGGAGGAAGCCCATGTCCACAGCGACCGCTGCGGAGAAGAAGAAGGGCGCTGGCGTGATGGCCGTCATGCAGCGCATCGGCCGGAGCCTCATGCTCCCCGTCGCGGTGCTGCCGGCCGCCGCACTGCTGGTCCGTCTCGGCGACAAGGACATGCTGGGCTCGGCCTCGATGCCGGAGTTCATCAACAAGATCGCCGGCTACATGTCCGCGGGCGGCGGCGCGATCCTGGACAACATGGCGCTGCTGTTCGCCGTGGGCATCGCGATCGGCTACGCGAAGAAGTCGGACGGCTCCACGGCCCTGGCCGCCGTCACCGGCTACCTGGTCTTCAAGAACGTGCTGGCCACGTTCACCGACTCCAACCTCCCGAAGATCGCCAAGGTGGTCGACGGGAAGGTCGCCATGGTCGAGGCGCCGGTCGACGCCAAGGTGCTCGGCGGCGTCGTGATGGGTCTCGTCGTCGCCCTGATCTACCAGAAGTTCTACCGGACCAAGCTGCCCGAGTGGGCGGGCTTCTTCGGCGGCCGCCGTCTCGTCCCGATCCTCTCGGCCTTCGCCGGTCTGCTGATCGGCATCGTCTTCGGTCTCATCTGGCCGGTCCTCGGCACCGGTCTGCACAACTTCGGTGAGTGGCTCGTCGGCTCGGGTGCCGTCGGCGCGGGCATCTTCGGCGTCGCCAACCGCGGTCTGATCGCGGTCGGCATGCACCACCTGCTCAACTCCTTCCCGTGGTTCCAGGCGGGCGAGTACAACGGCAAGAGCGGCGACATCGCCCGCTTCCTCGCCGGCGACCCGAGCGCCGGACAGTTCATGACCGGCTTCTTCCCCATCATGATGTTCGCCCTGCCGGCCGCGTGCCTGGCGATCGTCCACTGTGCCCGTCCCGAGCGCCGCAAGGTCGTCGGCGGCATGATGTTCTCCCTCGCGCTGACCTCGTTCGTCACCGGCGTGACCGAGCCCATCGAGTTCACCTTCATGTTCATCGCGCCGGTGCTCTACGCGGTCCACGCGGTGCTGACCGGTGTCTCCATGGCCCTGACCTGGGCGCTGGGCATGAAGGACGGCTTCGGCTTCTCCGCCGGCGCCATCGACTACCTGCTGAACCTCGGCAAGGCCACGAACCCGGCCGGTCTGGCGCTGGTCGGCCTCTGCTTCGCGGCCCTCTACTACGTGATCTTCCGCTTCGCGATCACCAAGTGGAACCTCCCGACGCCGGGCCGCGAGTCCGACGAGGAGCTCGCCGAGCTGGCGAAGGCCGAGGCCAAGTAGGACCGGCGGTCCGGTCCCCCGCAGTTTCGTAGGCGGCAACTACGCGACGGAGCCCCCGCTCTCCCGGAAGGGAGGCGGGGGCTCCGTCGTGCTGTGGTGTCCGGCGGGGTCAGACCTCGTAGACGGCGCCGGCGTACGCGAGGTCGACGCTGCCGCCGTAGACCGCGCGGGCGTCGGCCAGGTTCTGCGCGGCGTCCGTCCACGGCGGGATGTGCGTCAGCACGAGCCGCCCGACACCGCCGGCGCGGGCGCACTCCCCGGCCTCGCGGCCGTTGAGGTGGAGGTCCGGGATGGCCTCCTTGCCGTGCGTGAAGGAGGCCTCGCACAGGAACAGGTCCGCGCCCTCGGCCAGCATCCCCAGCTCGGGGCAGACCCCGGTGTCCCCGGAATACGCCAGCACCCGCCCGCCGTGCTCGACGCGGATCCCGTACGACTCGACCGGGTGGCACACCCGCTCCGTGCGGACCGTGAACGGGCCGATCTCGAAGCTCGCGGACTTCAGGGTGCGGAAGTCGAAGACCTCGCTCATCGAGCGCTCGTCCGGGACGTCCTCGTAGGCCGTGGTCAGGCGCTGCTCGGTGCCCTCCGGCCCGTAGACGGGGAGGGGGCCGCAGCGGCCGCCCTCGTGCCGGTAGTAGCGGGCGACGAAGTAGGCGCACATGTCGATGCAGTGGTCGGCGTGCAGATGGCTCAGGAAGATCGCGTCGAGGTCGTAGAGACCGCAGTGGCGCTGGAGCGCGCCGAGGGAGCCGTTGCCCATGTCGAGGAGCAGCCGGAAGCCGTCGGCCTCGACGAG
Source organism: Streptomyces katrae (assembly GCF_000966975.1). Taxonomy (GTDB): domain Bacteria; phylum Actinomycetota; class Actinomycetes; order Streptomycetales; family Streptomycetaceae; genus Streptomyces; species Streptomyces katrae. The sequence goes on from NZ_JZWV01000449.1 coordinate 13,382, forward strand.
ATAACTCGAACAAGCCGAATCCGCGGACGGGAACGACCCCGAACAGCCGACGACGGTGAGCTTCATGGAGCGTGAACCTCCGTGGACGGTCCGTGGACGGATTGCGGGCCGTGCGTGCGTCGAGCGTAAGGCGCGGAACCTCCGGTCGCTCCTCCGCGGCAGGCCGTTGTGGGGGGAATCACCTGTGCTGTCACCCAGGGGAGCGACGGGGGGTACGGGCGTTGCCGCGTCGTCCGCGTCGTTGCCGTGCCGGGGTCGGCCCTCGCGGCTACGGTCGGTTTATGGACACGTCCTGGTGGTTCGCCGTGGTGGCGGCGGTCGCCGTGGTGGGGGTGGTGCTGCTGCCCTGGCACGTCAGGAGGCGCGCGGACGCTCCCCCGGCGCCGCCGCACGGGCTCGGGCCGCCGCCGCGGGTGCGGGCCGGTGAGCTGTGGAGCGTGGCGGACGGGCGGCCCTGCCTGGTGCTGTCGGTGCGGCCGCACCGGGAGTCGGCGCGGGTGGCGTGGATCGTCGGCAAGTACGACGACCGGCGGCCCGGGGTCATCCCGCTGCCGCCGGGCACGGTGGGCGTCGGGGGCCGCGGCGGCTTCCTGGAGGCGGACCGGCCGCAGGAGGTCTCCGTGTGGGAGTTCCGCCGCATGCTCGGGACGCTGGACCCGGCGCTGTGGGACGAGGCCAAGGGGCTGGGGGGCGGTGCCGGATGAGCGGCCGGGGCGTCCGGTTGCGGCGGGTCTACGATCCCCCCGAGCCTGGGGCGGACGGCGTAAGGGTCCTCGTCGACCGGCTGTGGCCGCGCGGGCTGTCGAAGGAGGCGGCGGCGGTGGACCAGTGGCCGAAGGCGCTCGCGCCGTCGACGGAGCTGAGGAAGTGGTTCCACGGGGGCGGCTCGGCGGAGGAGTTCCGGCGGCGGTACGAGGCGGAGCTCGCGGGGGCGGGGGCGGAACTCGACCGGCTCCGGGACCTGGCGGCGTCCGGCCCCCTGACGCTGCTCACGGCGGTCCGTGACCCGGCCTCCAGCCATGCGGCGATCCTGGCGGAGCACCTCGCGGAGTAGTGCCGGCGGGTGGGGGCGGGTGGGTGTGTACCGTGCGCTCCGCGCCCGGTCGCCTCAACGCCGGCGGGGCCATGTGCAGCCCCGCCGGCGTTTGGGGCGCCGGGGTCCGGGGGCAGAGCCCCCAGGGGTGGCTACGCCCAGAGCTGGCCCTGGAGGACCTCGATCGCTTCCTCCGTCGTCGCCGCCGTGTAGACGCCCGTCGACAGGTACTTCCAGCCGCCGTCGGCCACGACGAACACGATGTCGGCGGACTCGCCGGCGGCCACCGCCTTGCGGCCGACGCCGATCGCCGCGTGCAGGGCGGCGCCCGTCGAGACGCCCGCGAAGATGCCCTCCTGCTGGAGGAGTTCACGGG
>NZ_JZWV01000450.1 GCF_000966975.1 Streptomyces katrae
TTCACGGGTGCGGGTGACCGCGTCGGCAGAGCCCACCGAGTAGCGGGTCGTCAGGACCGACGCGTCGTACAGCTCGGGGACGAAGCCCTCGTCGAGGTTGCGCAGGCCGTAGACGAGGTCGTCGTACCGCGGTTCCGCGGCCACGATCTTCACTCCGGGCACGTGCTCGCGCAGGTAGCGGCCGACGCCCATCAGGGTGCCGGTCGTGCCCAGGCCCGCCACGAAGTGGGTGATCGAGGGGAGGTCCGCCAGGATCTCGGGGCCGGTCGTCGAGTAGTGGGCGCCCGCGTTGTCGGGGTTGCCGTACTGGTAGAGCATCACCCAGTCGGGGTGCTCCGCCGCCAGCTCCTTGGCGACCCGCACGGCGGTGTTCGAACCGCCCGCGGCCGGCGAAGAGATGATCTCGGCTCCCCACATCGCGAGAAGGTCGCGGCGCTCCTGCGAGGTGTTCTCCGGCATCACGCACACGATCCGGTAGCCCTTGAGCTTCGCGGCCATGGCGAGCGAGATGCCCGTGTTGCCGGAGGTGGGTTCCAGGATGGTGCAGCCGGGGAAGAGGCGGCCGTCCTTCTCCGCCTGCTCGATCATGTGGAGCGCGGGGCGGTCCTTGATCGAGCCGGTCGGGTTGCGGTCCTCCAGCTTGGCCCAGATCCGGACGTCCGCCGAGGGGGACAGCCGCGGCAGGCGGACCAGCGGGGTGTTGCCGACCGCGGCGAGCGGGGAGTCGTACCGCATTACTTCGAGCCGCCGGCCACGGCCGGGAGGATGGTGACGCTGTCGCCGTCCTTGAGGGGGGTGGCGATGCCCTCGATGAAGCGGACGTCCTCGTCGTTGAGGTAGACGTTCACGAAGCGGCGCAGCTGGCCGCCCTCCACGATGCGCTCCTCGATGCCCTTGTGACGGGTCTCCAGGTCCGCGAACAGCTCGGAGAGGGTGGCGCCCTCACCGGTGACGGCCTTCTCGCCGTCGGTGTAGGTGCGGAGGATGGTGGGGATGCGGACCTCGATGGCCATGGCAGCGGGCTCCAGTCGGGAAGGAGGAGGTGGAGAGAAGAACGAGGGCGCGCTCTCGTGCGGCCCGCGCGCGGGGCCGTGGTGCTCAGGCGGCAGGACAGATCGCGCTGGCGAGGCGGCACAGGTCGACGTGCAGCCGCGCCACGAGCAGCAGCCTGCCGGGCGTCTCGATGCTCACGTCGTGGGAAACCATGCGGTCATGTTAACGATTCCCGGTCCCCCGTTTGGAGTGTGATCCCGCATCGTGGACCTCTGCCGCTCACATAGTGGTCAGTAGCCGGCTACGACCTGCACTTCTTCCTCCGTGATCACACCGTCGACGATCCGGTACGAGCGGAACTGGAACTCGCCGAGGCCGTCGGTGTCGGCCGTGGAGACGAGGACGTAGTGGGCGCCGGGCTCATTGGCGTACGTGACGTCCGTGCGCGAGGGGTAGGCCTCGGTCGCGGTGTGGGAGTGGTAGACGATCACGGGCTCCTCGTCCCGGTCGTCGAGCTCGCGGTAGAGCTTCAGGAGGTCCTTCGAGTCGAACTCGTAGAACGTGGGCGAGCGGGCCGCGTTGAGCATCGGGATGAACCGCTCCGGGCGGCCGGTGCCCGCCGGGCCGGCCACGACGCCGCACGCCTCGTCGGGGTGGTCCTTGCGGGCGTGTTCGACGATCTGGTCGTACAGGGCCTGGGTGAGGGTCAGCATGGGGCCCAGGATAAGCAGAGGGGCCCTCCCGTACCGAGGTGTGGTACGGGAGGGCCCATATCGTGGACAGGCGCAGCCTGGACACGAGGTCCGCGGGAGCGCGGTTCCCGGCGGTGACAGGCGGCCGGGACCCGGTCCGTTACGAGGAGGCCGAGGTCTTCTCGAACGCGGCGCCGTTGGGGTTGCGGGCCTTGAGGACGAGGTAGGACACCCCGAGGATCAGGCCCCACAGCGGGGCGCAGTACAGCGACACCCGGGAGTCCGCGTCGAGGGCCATCATCACGATGACCATGCCGATGAAGGCCAGGGCGAAGTAGCTGGTGTACGGCGCGCCGGGCGCCCGGAAGGTGGACTGGGGCAGCTCGCCGCGGTCGGCCTTGGCGCGGTAGCGGATCTGGCAGACCAGGATGACGATCCACGCCCACATGCCGGAGATGGTGGCGAAGGAGACGACGTAGTCGAAGGCCTGGCCGGGGTACTTGTAGTTGATCCAGACGCCGACGAGCATCAGCGCGGCGGAGAAGGTGGTGCCGACGAGCGGGGTGCCGCTCTTGGTGAGCTTGGTGAAGAACTTCGGGCCCTGGCCGTTGAGCGCGAGGTCGCGCAGCATGCGGCCGGTGGAGTACATGCCCGAGTTGCAGGAGGACAGGGCGGCCGTCAGGACGACGAAGTTGACGATCGCGGCGCCGACGCCCAGGCCCATCTTCTCGAAGGCGAGGACGAAGGGGCTCTCGCCGGCCTTGAAGTTCGACCACGGGATGACCGACATGATCATGATGAGCGCGCCGACGTAGAAGACGGCGATGCGCCACGGCACGGTGTTGATGGCCTTGGGCAGGGTCTTCGCCGGGTCCTTGGACTCGCCGGCGGTGACGCCGACCAGCTCGACCGCGAGGAAGGCGAAGACGACGATCTGCAGGGTCATCAGCGTCTCGCCGATGCCGTTGGGGAAGAAGCCGCGGTCGTTCCAGAGGTTGGAGACGGAGGCTCCGGCGGCGGCGTCGGAGAAGCCGATGGTGAGGATGCCGGCGCAGATCAGGATCATGCCGACGATGGCGGTGACCTTGACCATGGAGAACCAGAACTCCAGCTCGCCGAAGAGCTTCACGGAGATCAGGTTGGCGGCGTAGAGGATGACCGTGAAGATCAGTGCGTAGGCCCATTGCGGGAAGCTGTCGTGCGTCCAGTACGACATGTACTTCGCGGCGGCGGTGACCTCGGTGATGCCGGTGACGACCCAGAAGAGCCAGTACGTCCAGCCGGTGGCGTAACCCCAGAACGGGCCGAGGAACTCGCGGGCGTAGTCGGAGAAGGAGCCCGAGACGGGGCGGTACATGAGCAGTTCGCCCAGGGCCCGCATGATGAAGAAGATGACCAGGCCGACGATGGCGTAGGCCAGGATGAGGCTGGGCCCGGCCTTCGAGATCGCCTTGCCCGCGCCCAGGAACAGGCCGGTGCCGATGGCCCCGCCGATCGCGATCATCTGGATCTGGCGGGCGCCGAGCGCGCGGTGGTAACCCTCGCCGTCGCCCTCGCCCTGCGCGCCCTCGCCGGGCGTCCTGTCGTGCTGCTCGACCTGCACAGAGGTCATGTTTGGTGCGCCTTTCTCCACGCCGACCCGCGCCTTGATCGGCTGCGGATCGGGTCCTCGATCCCCCCGGATACGGATGGAGTTGCACCCGGCGGTCAGCCGGTTCAAGCGGGCCGGGGGACATGGGTGGCGTCCCGGCGGCGGTCGTGAAGATTTATCACGCGCTTAGGGGTGGAGGAAGGGGCGAAATGCGGCGTAGGCGCGGTTTAAATCGGGACATATGGCCGGAAACAGATCAGATCACCGCATGGCGGTGATCTGATCGTTATCCGGATTTGAGCGTCCGCTGAGCGAACGGAACGTGGACGCGACGCGAACGGTGTGCGCGCTTGAGGATCCTCAGAGGGTTCCCCAGAACGTTCCTCAGAGGGTTTCGATGAGCGTTTCCTGGAGGCCGCCGAGCCAGAGGTAGGCCATCACCATCGGCTTGCGGGGGTCGTCGTCCGGCAGCCGGTACAGCTCGCCGCTCTGCTCGTCCTCGGTGATCTCCAGCCGGGCCGCGATGGTCAGCCGCAGGTCGTTGAGGGCGCCGAGCCAGCGCAGCGGCAGTTCCCCGGCCAGCTCCAGCACCGCCGCGCCGTCGCCGGCCGGGGTGAGCGCGTCGAGGCTGCGGACGACGGCCAGCGCGTCCTCCCGCTTGCGGGTGCGCAGGTCGTTCTCGGTGAAGCGGCGGAACTCCGCCGAACGGGCGCGCAGCTCCTCCGGGTCCTCGCCGGACCCCGCGCCGGGGCCCCCGTAGGCGTCGGGGAAGAGCCGGGCCAGCGCCGGGTCGGACGGGGGCTCGGTGGGGCCCTCGGCGGCGAACAGCACGGCGAGGGGGTCGGCGTCCTCGGCCGGCTCCGGCTCGCCCGGGCCGATCAGCTCCAGCAGCTGGACCGCGAGGGAGCGCAGGATGGAGATCTCGATCTCGTCCAGCGCGACGGCGGCCCCGCCGCCCTCCAGGGGCTCGAACACGCCGCCCATCAGTTGCGGTCCTGCGAGAGGGTCGCCCAGAGCCCGTAGCCGTGCATGGCCTGCACGTCGCGCTCCATCTCCTCACGGGTGCCGCTGGAGACGACCGCCCGTCCCTTGTTGTGGACGTCGAGCATCAGCCTGGTCGCCTTGTCCTTGGGGTAGCCGAAGTACGCCTGGAACACGTACGTCACGTAGCTCATGAGGTTGACCGGGTCGTTGTGGACCAGGGTCACCCAGGGGACGTCCGGTTCCGGGACCGCGAAGGTCTCCTCTGCCGATTCGGTCCGTTCGATCTCAATCGGAGCAACACTCACTCGTCCCATGCTGCCACTGCGACAGGTCCGTCGCACAAACGGGCCCCCTCGCCGCACCGTCGACCACCCGTGGACCACCCGTGGACCACCCGTCGACCACCCGTGGACCACCCGTCGACCTACATCTCGTCACTTTGACGAAATGTGCGCTAGCATCCGTGGCATGAACCCTGCGGACCTGGGCCTGCCGGTGGACGTGCCGTCGAC
>NZ_JZWV01000451.1 GCF_000966975.1 Streptomyces katrae
CGTGCCGTCGACAGCGCTCTTCACCGACCATTACGAGCTCACGATGCTGCAGGCCGCGCTGGCCAACGGCACGGCCGACCGACGCTCCGTCTTCGAGGTCTTCACCCGCCGGCTGCCCGAGGGGCGGCGCTACGGGGTGGTGGCGGGGACCGGGCGCGTCCTGGACGCCGTCGAGAACTTCCGTTTCGACGGAGCCGTGCTGGAGTTCCTGCGCGAGCGGGCCGTCGTCGACATGCGGACCCTGGACTGGCTGGCCTCGTACCGCTTCTCGGGTGACATCTGGGGCTACCCGGAGGGGGAGGTCTACTTCCCCGGGTCGCCGGTGCTGCGGGTGGAGGGCAGCTTCGCCGAGTGCGTGCTGCTGGAGACGGTCATCCTCTCGATCCTCAACCACGACTCCGCCATCGCGGCCGCCGCGTCCCGGATGGCCTCGGCGGCGGGCGGCCGGCCGCTGATCGAGATGGGCGCGCGCCGCACCCACGAACTGGCGGCGGTCGCGGCCTCGCGGGCCGCTTACGTGGGCGGCTTCACCTCCACCTCGGACCTGGCGGCCGGGTTCCGGTACGGGATCCCGACGGTCGGCACCAGCGCGCACGCCTTCACCCTCCTCCACGACACCGAGCGGGACGCCTTCACGGCCCAGGTGGCCTCGCTGGGCTCGGGGACCACCCTGCTGGTGGACACGTACGACGTCGCGGAGGCCGTCCGGACGGCGGTGGAGGTCGCCGGGACGGGGCTGGGCGCGGTCCGGATCGACTCGGGCGACCTGCTGCTGGTCGCGCACCGGGTGCGGCAGCAGCTGGACGAGCTGGGGGCGACGGAGACGCGGATCGTGGTCACCTCCGACCTGGACGAGTACGCCATCGCCTCGCTGGCGGCGGCGCCGGTGGACGCGTACGGGGTGGGCACCCAGCTGGTGACGGGCAGCGGGCACCCGACGTGCTCGATGGTCTACAAGCTGGTCGCCCGGGCGGAGTCGGCGGACCCGAAGGCACCGCTGGCCCCGGTGGCGAAGAAGTCCTCGGGCGGGAAGACGTCGATGGGCGGCCGCAAGTGGGCGGCGCGGCGGCTGGACGCCGAGGGGGTGGCGGAGGCCGAGGTGGTCGGGACCGGGCCGGTCCCGACGGCCCTGGCGGACCGGCAGCTGCTGGTCCAGCTGGTCAAGGCGGGCGAGGTGGTGGCCCGCGAACCCCTGGACACGGCCCGCACCCGGCACGAGCGCTCCCGCGCGGGCCTGCCGCTGTCCGCGACGCAGCTGTCGCGGGGCGAACCGGTGATCCCGACGGAGTACGCGTAACCAACCCACCCCGGGGGCCCCTCCCCCGGCCCCGCCCGGCCTCGACCGGGGGGAGCCGCCCCGGGGGCGCGGAGTCCCGGCCCGGAGGCGCGGAGTCCCGGCCCGGGGCCCGGAGTCCGGCCCGGGGGCGAGGTGTCCCGGCCCGGAGGTGCGGAGTCCCGGCCCGGAGGTGCGGAGTCCCGGCCCGGGGCGAGGTGTCCCGGCCCGGGGCCCAGAGT
>NZ_JZWV01000452.1 GCF_000966975.1 Streptomyces katrae
CCCCACCGCCGACCGCCGCCCCCGCCGCCGGCTACCGGGCCGTGTTCCGCGTGCCCGAGTTCCCGGCCGTCTTCGCCGCGCACCTGATGTCCGTCCTCGGTGTCGTCGTCGCCGAGATCTCCCTCACCGTCCTCGTCTACCGCGCCACCGGTTCGCCCCTGATGAGCGCGCTCACCTTCGCCCTCGGCTTCCTCCCCTACGCCCTCGGCGGCACCGTGCTCGCCGGGATCGCCGACCGGCACCCCGCCCGGCGGGTGCTCACCGCCTGCGACCTGGTGTGCGCCGCCTGCGCCGCGGCCATGGTGTGGCCCGGCACACCCGTCGCGGGGATCCTCGTCCTGCGCTGCGCCATGGCCTTCGTCGCGCCCCTCTTCCAGGGCGCCCGCAGTGCCTCCCTCGCCGACATCCTCGGCTCCGGCGAGGCCTTCGTCCTCGGCCGCTCGCTGCTGCGGATGGTCGCGCAGAGCGCCCAGCTCACCGGCTTCGGCCTCGGCGGCCTGCTGCTGACCGTCCTCGCCCCGCGCGGGGCGATCGCCCTGACCGCCGCCGGCTTCCTGGCCTCCGCCCTGCTGCTGCGCCTGGGCACCCGCCCCCGGCCCGCCCGCGCCGGGGCCGTACGGCACTCCGCGCTCGGCGGGCTGCGCGCCGTGTTCGGGAACCGCCGGCTGCGCGCGCTGACCCTGCTGTGCTGGATCCCGTCCGCCTTCTCCGTCGTCCCGGAGGCCCTGCTCACCCCGTACGCGGACGGCATCGGCGCCGGGACCGTCACCCTGGGGATCCTGATGTGCGCCCTTCCCGTGGGCACCATCGCGGGGGAACTCTGGGCCGGCTCCGCCCTCACCCCCCGGACGCGGGCGCGGATCACCGCCCCGCTGGCGGCGGTCTGCCTGCTGCCCCTCCTCCTGTACG
>NZ_JZWV01000453.1 GCF_000966975.1 Streptomyces katrae
CCCTCCTCCTGTACGCCCTCCGCCCCGGCCCGGCCGTCGTCGCGGCGGCGCTGGTCCTCGCGGGGCTGGCGCACGCCCACGCCCTCGGCGTCGACCGGATGTACGTGGACGCCGTCCCCGACGAGCTGCGCGGCCGGGCGATGACCCTGCTCAGCACCGGGGTGATGACCCTCCAGGGGGTGGGCATGGCGCTGGCCGGAGCCGCCGCCGAGGTCTTCCCCGCCCATGCCGTCGTCGCCGGTTCGGCCGTGCTCGGCACCCTCGTCGTCCTCGTCCTGCTCGCGGAGCTCCGCGCCACCGAGACCCCCGCCGGGCGGGCCGAAGAGTGAGACGGGCGGCGCCGGAAAAGAACCGACCGGTAGGGTCTGGTGGATGCCGAAGCCGCTCAGCCTCCCCTTCGACCCCATCGCCCGCGCAGACGAACTGTGGCGGCAGCGCTGGGGGCCCGTGCCGTCCATGGCCGCGATCACCTCGATCATGCGCGCCCACCAGATCCTGCTCGGTGAGGTCGACGCGGTGGTGAAGCCGTACGGCCTGACCTTCGCCCGGTACGAGGCCCTGGTCCTGCTCACCTTCTCCCAGGCCGGCGAGCTGCCCATGTCGAAGATCGGCGAGCGCCTGATGGTCCACCCGACCTCGGTGACGAACACCGTGGACCGGCTGGTGCGGTCCGGGCTGGTCGCCAAGCGGCCCAACCCGCAGGACGGGCGCGGCACGCTCGCGTCGATCACGGAGAAGGGCCGCGAGGTCGTCGAGGCGGCGACCAAGGACCTGATGGCGGTCGACTTCGGCCTCGGTCCGTACGACGCGGAGGAGTGCGCGGAGATCTTCGCCCTGCTCAGGCCGCTGCGCGTGGCCGCCGGGGACTTCGAGGAGAGCTGACGGCCGGGGTGCGTCAAGATCGAGCAAATCGGGCGGTTACGCTCGACGGCATGAAACGAAGCGTGCTGACCCGCTACCGCGTCATGGCCTACGTGACCGCGGTCATGCTCCTGATCCTCTGTGCCTGCATGGTGGCGAAGTACGGCTTCGACACCGGCGCCGACCTGACCCTCGCGGTCTCGCAGGTCCACGGCGTGCTCTTCATGATCTACCTGGTCTTCGCCTTCGACCTCGGCTCCAAGGCCAAGTGGCCCTTCGGCAAGCTGCTGTGGGTCCTGGCCTCGGGCACGATCCCGCTGGCGGCCTTCTTCGTCGAGCGCGGCGTCCGCGCCGAGGTGGAGCCGCTCGTCGCGGACGCCCCGGTCACCGTCGGCGCGTAGCGGCGTCCGGGCCCGCTCGCGCGGATCTGTAGCAAGGCTCGAAATCACACCCCCGGGGAAGTATCCCCGGGGGTTTGCCATCGACATTTACTAGGACGTCCTAGTAAATTCGAAGGTATGGACGCAGACGCCATCGAGGAGGGCCGCCGCCGCTGGCAGGCCCGTTATGACAAGGCCCGCAAGCGGGACGCGGACTTCACCACGCTCTCCGGCGATGAGGTCGACCCCGTCTACGGCCCCCGGCCCGGAGACGCGTACGAGGGGTTCGAGCGCATCGGGTGGCCGGGGGAGTACCCCTACACCCGAGGGCTCCACGCCACCGGGTACCGCGGCCGGACGTGGACCATCCGCCAGTTCGCCGGCTTCGGCAACGCCGAGCAGACCAACGAGCGCTACAAGATGATCCTGGCCGCCGGCGGCGGCGGGCTCTCGGTGGCCTTCGACATGCCCACCCTGATGGGCCGGGACTCCGACGACCCGCGCTCGCTCGGTGAGGTCGGGCACTGCGGGGTGGCCATCGACTCCGCCGCCGACATGGAGGTCCTCTTCAAGGACATCCCGCTCGGCGACGTGACCACCTCGATGACCATCTCCGGCCCGGCCGTCCCCGCCTTCTGCATGTACCTCGTCGCCGCCGAGCGCCAGGGCGTCGACCCGTCCGTGCTCAACGGCACCCTCCAGACGGACATCTTCAAGGAGTACATCGCCCAGAAGGAGTGGCTCTTCGAACCCGAGCCGCACCTGCGCCTCATCGGCGACCTGATCGAGTACTGCGCGAACGGCATCCCCGCCTACAAGCCGCTGTCCGTCTCCGGCTACCACATCCGCGAGGCCGGGGCCACGGCCGCGCAGGAGCTCGCCTACACCCTCGCCGACGGTTTCGGCTACGTGGAACTCGGCCTTTCCCGCGGCCTGGACGTGGACCACTTCGCGCCCGGCCTCTCCTTCTTCTTCGACGCGCACCTCGACTTCTTCGAGGAGATCGCCAAGTTCCGCGCCGCCCGCCGCATCTGGGCCCGCTGGATGAAGGAGGTGTACGGCGCCAAGAACGAGAAGTCGATGTGGCTGCGCTTCCACACGCAGACCGCCGGCGTCTCCCTGACGGCCCAGCAGCCGTACAACAACGTGGTGCGCACGGCCGTCGAGGCCCTCGCGGCCGTCCTGGGCGGCACCAACTCCCTGCACACCAACGCCCTCGACGAGACCCTCGCCCTCCCCAGCGAGCAGGCCGCCGAGATCGCGCTGCGCACGCAGCAGGTGCTGATGGAGGAGACCGGCGTCGCCAACGTCGCCGACCCGCTGGGCGGCTCCTGGTACGTCGAGCAGCTCACCGACCGCATCGAGGCCGACGCCGAGAAGATCTTCGACCAGATCAAGGAGCGCGGCCTGCGCGCCCACCCGGACGGTCAGCACCCGATCGGCCCCATCACCTCCGGCATCCTGCGCGGCATCGAGGACGGCTGGTTCACCGGCGAGATCGCCGAGTCCGCCTTCCAGTACCAGCGCGCCCTGGAGAAGGGCGACAAGCGCGTGGTCGGCGTCAACGTCCACCACGGCTCGGTCACCGGCGACCTGGAGATCCTCCGCGTCAGCCACGAGGTGGAGCGCGAGCAGGTGCGCGTGCTCGCCGCCCGCAAGGAGCGCCGCGACGACGCCAGGGTCACGGCCGCGCTGAAGGCGATGCTCGACGCCGCCCGCGACGGCTCGAACATGATCCCGGCCATGCTCGACGCCGTGCGCGCGGAGGCCACGATGGGCGAGATCTGCAACGTCCTGCGCGACGAATGGGGCACCTACACCGAGCCCCCGGGCTTCTAGGGCCCGTCTGACGATTCCCGCCGGCACCGGCACGAAAGGGCCGGCCGCGGAGTTCCCCACGGGGAGCC
>NZ_JZWV01000454.1 GCF_000966975.1 Streptomyces katrae
GGCACGAAAGGGCCGGCCGCGGCGTTCCCCACGGGGCGCCCGCGGCCGGCCCTCCGGCTCCCCCCACCCCCTCAGGCGCGGGCGGTGAGGCCGTGCATCAGCAGCGCGGTGAAGGCGGCCACCCAGCCCTCGTCCACCGGCTCGGAGCTGACCAGCGCGCGGTGCACCACCGTGCCCGCGATCACGTCGAAGATCAGGTCCGTGGTGTGCCCGGCCAGGGACTGGTCCTCCTCGTACGGGAGCTCCCCGCGGGCCTGCGCCCGTTCGCGCCCCAGTACGACGAGACGTTTCTGCCGGTCCACGATCGCCGACCGGATCCGGTCCCGCAGCGCCTCGTCCCGGGTGGACTCGGCGACCACCGCCATCAGGGCCGTACGGGCCTCCGGGCGCCGCAGCAGCGCCGCGAACTGCAGGACCACGTACTCGATGTCGGCTTCCAGCGATCCCCGGTCGGGCAGTTCGAGCGCGTCGAAGAGCTCCGCCACCGCGTCCACGACCAGCTCGTTCTTCCCCGCCCAGCGCCGGTACAGGGTGGTCTTCGCGACCCCGGCGCGGGCCGAGACGTCCCCCATCGTCAGCTTCGACCAGCCCAGCTCCACCAGCGCGTCCCGCGTCGCCGCCAGGATCGCCGCGTCCGCAGCCGCGCTGCGGGGGCGGCCGGTGCGGCCGGGCTGGGGGGTGCTGCGGGAGCAGGGGTTGCGCATGGCCGAGACCATACCCGCCAGTAGCGGAACCGTCGGGGGCCCTGGAGCTGTGGTTCAGATCACGGGGCGGACGGCGCCCGGGGGAGTTACGCTACGGCTCGTAGCGTAAGAGCGACAACCACGCGAAGAGCTACCGGCGCCAGGTGGGGACCCGGCGTCACAGCGGTACGGCAGGAACAGCAGCACCACGCGGAAACGCCGGACACGGCGTTTCACGCGGGATCTTCCGGGATCCTTTTCGTCGGCGCGCGCATACGGGGGAGGATGTACGCATGCAGCCCAGAAACATGTCCATGAGCGGCGTCGTCGACCTCGCCGCGGTGAAGGCGGCCGGCGAAGCCAAGGCGAAGGCCGAGCAGGCCCGGGCGGAGGCGGCCCGTCAGGGCGGCGGCGCGCCCGGTGGCGCCGTACCCCCGTCCGCGCTCGTCATCGACGTCGACGAGGCCGGGTTCGAAAGCGCCGTCCTCCAGCTGTCCAACGAGGTCCCGGTCGTCCTCGACTTCTGGGCCGAGTGGTGCGAGCCGTGCAAGCAGCTCGGCCCGCTCCTGGAGCGGCTGGCCGTCGAGGCGAACGGCCGCTTCGTCCTGGCGAAGATCGACGTGGACGCCAACCAGATGCTGATGCAGCAGTTCGGCATCCAGGGCATCCCGGCCGTGTTCGCCGTGGTCGCCGGCCAGGTGCTGCCGCTGTTCCAGGGCGTGGCCCCCGAGCAGCAGATCCGCGAGACCCTGGCCCAGCTGGTCCAGGTCGCCGAGGAGCGCTTCGGCATCCTCGGCCTCCAGGTCGACCCCGACGCCTCGGGCGCCCCGGCGGCCCCGGCCCCCGTGCCGGCCGGCCCGTACGACGCGCTGCTGGAGGCGGCGGTCGTCGCGCTGGACGCGGGCGACCTGGGCGGCGCCGTGCAGGCGTACAAGAACGTGCTCGCGGACGACCCGGCCAACAGCGAGGCCAAGCTGGGCCTGGCCCAGGCCGAGCTGCTCTCCCGGGTGCAGCACATGGACCCGCAGGCCGTGCGCACGGCCGCGGCCGAGAACCCGCGCGACCCGGCCGCCCAGATGGCCGCGGCCGACCTGGACCTGGCCGGCGGTCACGTGGCGGACGCCTTCTCCCGCCTGGTGGACACCGTGCGGGTGACGGCGGGTGACGAGCGGGACTCCGTACGGGTAAGGCTGCTGGAGCTGTTCGAGGTGATCGGCGCCGACGACCCGCGGGTGACGGCGGCCCGCACGGCGCTGGCGCGCGTGCTCTTCTAGAGCCCCGCCCGGCTCCGGCTGGAGCGGTATGGCGTCGGGTGACCGGCGATTTGTTGACACGGAGATAAACAGCGGCCGCGCTTTGCCAAAACTTGGCAATCGCGGCCGCTGTTACTCGGAGTAAATCGAACCCCGTGAACTGTCCGGTTGGTTCCTTCTTCACCCCTTCTGTCGTGGCCCAGGGTGACACCCTGTGTGGCCGCTGTGTGTCGTACGGCGGCCCTCCGGTTACCCAGCCGTTACCCGCGAGTAACGACCCCCCTTGTGCCCCGGCCTGGAATGGACCACGATCGGCGACGCTCGGTCCTTCCCGTAGAGCCGCTCACCCGGCGGCCGCGGCGGAGGGTCCCCACCGGGCGGGCCGGTGGCACGCACACCGGCCGTGGACAGGGGGGTCTCTGCCACACCGGCAGGGCCTGTCCTCCAGGTTGCGCGAACGCGTGGCCCAGTGGTTGTCGCTCGGGGGTGATCGCCGGTGTATCGGACGCGGCTGCGCCGCGGCTCGGCCGCCTGCGCTCCTTCCCGAGGACGTAGCACTTCTCCCATCCCAGGCCGGGCTCTGTTCCGGACCGGAGATGTACGTCCGAGAAGGAGGAACGAAATGAGTTCTCAGGTTCGTGGCGGGACCAGATGGAAGCGCTTCGCGCTCGTCATGGTGCCGTCCATCGCGGCCACGGCCGCGGTCGGTGTGGGTCTGGCGCAGGGTGCCCTCGCGGCCTCGTTCAGCGTTTCCGGCCAGGACTTCAAGGTGTCGGCCGACCAGCTCGTCGGTGACAACCTGATCCAGTACGGCAGCGTTGCCGAGGGTGCGACCCTCGGCAGCAAGGACATCAGCAAGCACCCGGTGACGATCTCCGGCTTCAGCCGTGCCGAGATCACCAACATGTGCCAGTCGCTGGTCACGCCGGTGCCGGGCCTCGGCGCCATCACGCTCCAGCTGCACACCGGCAACAAGGGCAAGCCGGCCGTCGCCGAGAACATCTACCTCGACGTCGCCGAGCTGGACGCGGACGCCAAGTTCGACCAGCTCGACATCGGTGTCGCGGTGGGCGACGGCAGCCACGTCACCAAGCCGGTCCCCGGCACGGTGGCGGACGGCGGCCTGTTCTCGCAGCGCGCCAAGAAGGCGACGCTGACGAACGTGCGCCAGAAGGCGTGGGCGACGACGGCGGGTACCTTCACGCTGCCCGACCTCAAGCTGCGCCTGCTCAGCGGCAACCAGCCGTGCTACCAGGACGAGAAGTAAGCCTCGTCCCGGACGTGTGACTGACCGGACGGGCGGGCGGCGGCAGCCGCCGGTGCCCGCCCGTCCGGGCTCCACAGAGTTCTCCGTACCACCGTTTCCAGGGAGCTGTTGTCCATGAACCCCCAGGCCCCGGTTCACGCCGCAGACGATCACTGGCTCACCGTCGTGTACTACCGCTTCCGTGCCTGGCGGGGAGAGCGCCCCTTCTGGGCCGGCCTGTTCACGCTCCTCGGCGGCGTCCCGATCGTCTACTTCCCGTTCGCGGACATCCGGCTGGGCAACGTCACCCTCGCGATGGCGACGACGACCGGCTCCGGGTCGCTGATCATCGGCATCCTGCTGATCACGCTGGGCCTGGCCCTGTGGTTCCAGAAGGGCATCCGCGTCTTCGCGGGCGTCGCCGCGATCCTGCTCGCCCTCGTGTCGATCCCGCTGTCCAACCTGGGCGGCTTCTTCATCGGCTTCCTCACCTCCATGGTCGGCGGCTGCCTCGCGCTGGCCTGGGCGCCGGGCGTCCCGGTGGAGGAGGAGCCCGAGCAGGCCGAAGCGGCCGAAGGGGCGCCGGTGGACCCGTTCCACGGCATCCCGGGTCCCCGCGGGACGGAAACGCCGTACCTGACCGAGAAGACTGCCCACGCCGATGGCGGGAGGAACAGTGCGGGGTGACGAGACGCAGCGGGGCGTGGCCCCCGGCGCAGAGTCCCGTGAGAGAAAGGGCCGCCACGCGGCGCCCAGGAAGTCGTTGCTGAACAAGCTCCAGATACCCGTCGGCAAGACGATGGCGCTGGCGGCGATGCCGACGGCCGTGCTCGTCGGGATGGGCATGGCGCCCAAGATGGCGCTGGCGGACGACAAGGACATCCCCTTCGCGCCCGGTCCCTGCGTGACGCGCTCCGACGAGCCCTCCGCTTCGGCCTCGCCGTCCCCGTCCGGTTCCCCGTCGGCGACGCCCTCGCCCGGTGCGTCGCCGGGTGCGAGCCCCTCGCCGGGTGCCAGCCAGGCCCCGAAGCCGGGTGTGAGCCCGGCGGCGACCCCGTCGGCGAAGCAGCCCGAGGCCCCGAAGGAGCGGAAGCAGGAGACCCCGGCGGCCACGCCGTCCGCGAGCGCCTCCCCGTCCCCCTCGGCCACGAAGACGACGAACCCGCTCGATCCGCTGGGTGTCGGCGACGCCCTCAAGGGCCTCGTGGACGGTCTCGGCAAGCCCCTCCAGGGCGCGCAGAAGCCGGCCGCCCCGGCGCCCGCCCCCAGCACGTCCGGCACTCCGAAGGCCCCGGCCGCCGACCCGACGGCCGACGCCATCCGTGACGCCGCGAAGAAGGCCGGCGCCACGGTCGAGGAGCTGCCGCAGGACGTCAAGGACACCGTCAAGACCCCCAAGGACGAGTCGGGCAAGAC
Source organism: Streptomyces katrae (assembly GCF_000966975.1). GTDB lineage: Bacteria > Actinomycetota > Actinomycetes > Streptomycetales > Streptomycetaceae > Streptomyces > Streptomyces katrae. Next base: position 4,599 of record NZ_JZWV01000454.1, read on the forward strand.
GGCGGCCGACGAGGACGGGACGGACGGCGCCTCGCCCTCCCCCTCCGCCACCGTGGACCCGGACGGCAAGCAGCCCTTCCCCTGCCCCACCTTCGACGCCAAGGCCCTGGCCGACGCGAAGCTGGAGCAGGGCATCCCGCTCCTGCCCGACGAGCCCTGGTACCTGGACAGCTCCCTGCTGACCCTCTACGGCCTCGACTACGAGGGCATCGTGGAGGTGAAGACGGCGAGCGGGAAGACCAAGAAGGTCCTGAAGTTCACGGCGGACTCGCTGGACATCAAGGACCTGTACCAGACCGTCGGGAAGACGGGGAACGTCGCCCACCTGAAGTCGCGCCCGGGCTCCACGTCCAAGATCCGCGACGGCAAGGTCACGATGTACACGGAGAGCCTCAAGGGCAACCTCTTCGGGCTCATCCCGATCGAGTTCACCCCGAACAGCCCGCCGCCCCTGAACGTCCCCTTCGCGTTCTTCACGCACGTCAAGGTCGTCCAGGCCGGCCAGTTCGGCGGCAACCTCACCGTCCCCGGCCTGCACAACTACATCGGCCCGCCGGAGGGCTAGCCTCCCGGCAAGCGGAAAACACCGAGGGCGGCACCCCGGGTCCCTGTTACGGGACCGGGGTGCCGCCCTCGGTCTCTGTGCGGCAGAGTCGGGCGGCCCGGGGGCCTCAGTCGCGGCCGGTGCCACCGAGGTGGTGGACGCGGACCATGTTGGTGGTGCCGGGGACGCCGGGGGGCGAGCCGGCCGTGATGATCATCGTGTCGCCGGTGTTGAAGCGCTGGAGCTTCAGCACCTCGGCGTCGACCAGCTCGACCATGGCGTCCGTGCTGTCGGCGTGCGGGACGATGGCCGACTCCACGCCCCAGCTCAGGGTGAGCTGGTTGCGGGTGTTCACGTCCGTGGTGAACGCCAGGATCGGCTGCTGGGCGCGGTAGCGGGACAGGCGGCGGGCGGTGTCGCCGGACTGGGTGAAGGCGACCAGGGCCTTGCCGTCGAGGAAGTCGGCGATCTCGCAGGCCGCGCGGGCGACGGAGCCGCCCTGGGTACGCGGCTTCTTGCCCGGGACCAGCGGCTGGAGGCCCTTGGAGAGGAGCTCCTCCTCGGCCGCCGCGACGATCTTCGACATCGTCTTGACGGTCTCGATCGGGTAGGCGCCCACCGAGGACTCGGCGGAGAGCATGACCGCGTCGGCGCCGTCGAGGATGGCGTTGGCGACGTCGGAGGCCTCGGCGCGGGTCGGGCGGGAGTTGGTGATCATCGACTCCATCATCTGGGTGGCGACGATGACCGGCTTGGCGTTGCGGCGGCACATCTCGATGAGCCGCTTCTGGACCATCGGGACCTTTTCGAGCGGGTACTCGACGGCCAGGTCGCCGCGGGCCACCATGACCGCGTCGAAGGCCGCGACCACGGCCTCCATGTTCTCGACGGCCTGCGGCTTCTCCACCTTGGCGATGACGGGGACCCGGCGGCCTTCCTCGTCCATGACGCGGTGGACGTCCTTGACGTCGTTGGCGTCGCGGACGAAGGACAGGGCGACCATGTCGCAGCCCATGCGGAGGGCGAAGCGCAGGTCGTCGACGTCCTTCTCCGACAGGGCGGGGACGTTCACGGCGGCACCCGGCAGGTTGATGCCCTTGTGGTCCGAGATGACACCGCCCTCGATGACGATGGTCTTGACCCGCGGGCCCTCGACCTCGGTCACCCGCAGCTCGACGTTGCCGTCGTTGATCAGGACCTGGTCACCCTTGGCGACGTCGCCCGGGAGGCCCTTGTAGGTGGTGCCGCAGATGGACTTGTCGCCCGGGACGTCCTCGGTGGTGATGGTGAACTCGTCACCGCGCACCAGCTCGACGGGGCCCTCGGCGAAGGTCTCCAGACGGATCTTCGGACCCTGGAGGTCGGCGAGTACGCCGACCGCGCGCCCGGTCTCCTCGCAAGCCCTCCGGACGCGGTCGTACCGCTCCTGGTGTTCTGCCTGGGAACCGTGGCTGAAGTTGAATCGGGCCACGTTCATACCTGCCTCGATGAGTGCTTTCAGCTGCTCAAGCGAGTCGACGGCGGGGCCCAGCGTGCAGACGATTTTGGAACGGCGCATGAAGCGGATCCTATCCGTTTGTTTCGTAGCGGAATATTCCGTCTGGTGGAAAGTCCAAGTGACTACTGGGTAACCAGCGCGTACGCCTGGGTGGCGATCTCCAGCTCCTCATCCGTCGGGACCACGGCCACCGCCACGCGCGCGTAGTCGGTCGAGATCAGCCGCGGCTCCGGGGAGCGCACCGCGTTCGCCTCCAGGTCCAGCGCGAGCCCCAGCTCCTCCAGCCCGGACACCGCCGCCTCGCGGACCACCGCGGCGTTCCCGCCGACGCCCGCCGTGAACACCACCGCGTCCACTCGGCCCAGCACCGCCGTGTAGGCGCCGATGTACTTCTTCAGCCGGTGGACGTACGCCGCCAGCGCCAGGCGCGCCGACTCGTCGCCCGCCTCCGCCCGCCGCGTCACCTCGCGCATGTCGTTGTCGCCGCACAGACCCAGCAGACCGCTCTTCTTGTTGAGCAGCGAGTCGATCTCGTCGACCGACAGCCCGCCCACCCGCGCCAGGTGGAAGATCACCGCCGGGTCCAGGTCACCGGAGCGGGTCCCCATGACCAGCCCCTCCAGCGGGGTCAGCCCCATCGAGGTCTCCACGCACACCCCGCCGCGCACGGCCGAGGCGGAGGCCCCGTTGCCCAGGTGCAGCACGATCACGTTCACGTCCTCCACCGCCTTGCCCAGCAGCGCGGCCGTCGCCCGCGAGACGTAGGCGTGGGAGGTGCCGTGGAAGCCGTACCGCCGGATGGAGTACTTCTCGGCGGTCGCCGCGTCGATGGCGTACCGGGCCACGTGCTCCGGCATCGTCGAGTGGAAGGCCGTGTCGAAGACGGCCACCTGCGGGAGGTCCGCCCGCAGCTCGCGCGCCACCTCTATGCCGGTCACGTTCGCCGGGTTGTGCAGCGGGGCCAGCGGGATCAGGCTGCGGATCTCCGCCAGCACCTCGTCGTCGATCACCGTCGGCGCGGTGAACCGGGTCCCGCCGTGCACCACCCGGTGGCCGACGGCGGCCAGTTCGGGGGAGTCCAGGCCCAGGCCGTCCGCGGCCAGCTCCTCGGCGACCGCCCGCAGCGCCTGCGCGTGGTCCGCGATCGCGCCGGTCCGCTCGCGCCTGCCGCCCGCGGCGCCCGGCCCGGCGAGCGGCTCGTGCACCAGGCGCGAGCCCTCTTCCCCGATCCGCTCCACCAGGCCCACGGCCAGGCGGGAGGAGTCGGCCATGTCGAGGAGCTGGTACTTGACCGACGAGGAGCCGGAGTTGAGGACGAGTACGCGCGTTGCGGTCACGGCGGGTGTCTTTCCTTCGGGTGGACGGGGAGGCGGGGGAGGGGCGGTGAGGGAGGGTCAGGCGGAGGCGGACGGCGAGCCCTGGGACTGCGCCTGGATCGCGGTGATCGCCACCGTGGTGACGATGTCCTGGACGAGCGCCCCGCGCGAGAGGTCGTTGACGGGCTTGCGCAGACCCTGGAGCACCGGGCCGACCGCGACGGCGCCCGCGGAACGCTGCACGGCCTTGTACGTGTTGTTGCCGGTGTTCAGGTCCGGGAAGATCAGCACGCTGGCCCGGCCGGCCACGTCGGACCCCGGCAGCTTGGTCGCCGCCACCGAGGGCTCCACGGCCGCGTCGTACTGGATCGGACCCTCGACGAGCAGGTCCGGACGCCGCTCGCGGACGGTCTCGGTGGCCTTGCGGACCTTCTCCACGTCCGCGCCGGAGCCGGAGGTGCCGGTGGAGTACGACAGCATCGCGATCCGGGGTTCGACGCCGAAGGCCGCGGCCGTGGCGGCCGACTGCACGGCGATGTCGGCCAGCTGCTCGGCGTCCGGGTCCGGGTTGACCGCGCAGTCCCCGTACACGAGGACCTGGTCGGCCAGGCACATGAAGAAGACGGAGGAGACGATCGAGGCCTCAGGCTTGGTCTTGATGATCTCGAAGGCCGGGCGGATGGTCGCGGCGGTGGAGTGCACCGAGCCGGAGACCATGCCGTCCGCCAGGCCCTCCTGGACCATCAGCGTGCCGAAGTAGTTGACGTCGGTGACCACGTCGTGGGCCAGCTCGACGGTCATGCCCTTGTGGGCGCGGGCCTGCGCGTAGTACTCGGCGAAACGTTCCCGCATCGGGGAGGTGGCCGGGTCGATGAGCTGGGCGGCCGAGATGTCGACGCCCAGGTCGGCGGCCTTCTTCAGGATCGCCTGCTCCTCGCCCAGCAGGGTCAGGTCGCAGACCCCGCGGCGCAGCACCACGTCCGCGGCGCGCAGCACCCGCTCCTCGGTGCCCTCGGGCAGGACCACGCGGCGCCGCTCGGAGCGGGCCCGTTCCAGCAGCTCGTGCTCGAACATCATCGGGGTGACGCGCTCCGAGCGGGCCACCGACAGCAGCCCGCGCAGCTCGGCGGTGTCCACGTGCCGCTCGAAGAGGCCGAGGGCGGTCTCCAGCTTGCGCGGGGTCGCGGAGTTCAAACGGCTCTGCAGCGCGAACAGTTCGCCGGCCGTCGGGAAGCTGTTGCCGGCCACCGAGACCACCGGGGTGCCGGGCGCCAGCTTCGAGGCCAGGGCGAGGACGTCCTGTCCCGGGCGCTCGCCCAGGGTCAGCAGCACGCCCGCGATCGGCGGGGTGCCCGACGTGTGCGCGGCCAGGGCTCCGACGACCAGGTCGGCGCGGTCCCCGGGGGTGACCACCAGGCAGCCGGGGGTCAGGGCGGCCAGGAAGTTCGGCAGCATCGCACCGCCGAAGACGAAGTCCACGGCGTCGCGCGCCAGCCCGGCGTCGTCGCCGAGGAGCACCTCGCCGCCGAGGGCCCGGGTGATCTGGGCGACGGTCGGCGCCGACAGGGACTTGTCCTCCGGCAGGACGTAGCAGGGCACGGGCAGGCGGGCGGCGAGCCGCTCGGCTATGGAGTCCCGGTCCGCCGCGGCCACCCGGTTGACCACCATCGCCACCACGTGGCAGCCCAGGCTCTCGTAGGCCCGGTGGGCGCTGCGGGCCTCGGCGCCCACGGCGTCGGCGGGCTGCTTGTTGCCGCCCACGACGGGGATGACGACCGCGCCCAGCTCGTTGGCGAGGCGGGCGTTCAGCGCCAGCTCGTCGGGGAGGTTGGTGTCGGCGTAGTCGGTGCCGAGGACCAGCATCACCTCGTAGTCGCGGGCCACCCGGTGGTAGCGGTCCACGAGGCGGGAGACCAGCTCGTCGATGCCCTTCTCGGCCAGGACCGCCGAGGCCTCCCCGTACTCCATGCCGTACGCGGCCGACGCGTCCTGGTCGAGCCGGTAGCGGGCCCTGAGCAGGTCGAAGAGGCGGTCCGGTGCGTCGTGCAGCAGCGGACGGTAGACGCCGACCCGGCCCGTCTGCCGGGTCAGCAGCTCCATGATCCCCAGTTCGACGACCTGGCGGCCGTCCCCCCGCTCGATCCCGGTCACATACACGCTGCGCGTCACGCGTGCTCTCCGTCCATGCTGTGGCTGTCGGTCTTGGTCTGGCGGTCTTGATCTGGCGTTTTGGTCTGGCTCGACCTCTTGACAATACCCCGGTCAGTGGATAAAGCGCCCGCCGGAAGAAAGGCCCGGGAGGCCGGGACGAAAGGCCTGGCCGGCGCAGTGGTGCGGAGGGCGGGGCACCCCGCCGCCATGGAACAATCGGACAGGTGGGATCAATACGCCCATCAGGTGCGGCCCATCAGGTGCGGCCGGTACCAGGACCAGGAGACGGAGACACAGGACGATGCGTATCGGAGTTCTCACCGCAGGCGGCGACTGTCCCGGCCTGAACGCCGTCATCCGGTCGGTCGTACACCGCGCGCTGGTCGGCCACGGCGACGAGGTCATCGGTTTCGAGGACGGGTTCAAGGGACTCCTCGACGGCCACTACCGCCCCCTCGACATCAACGCGGTCAGCGGCATCCTGGCCCGCGGCGGCACCATCCTCGGCTCGGCGCGCATGGAGCGCGCCCGGCTGCACGAAGCCGCCGAGAACGCGGCGGAACTGGCGCGGCGCTACCAGCTCGACGCCCTGATCCCGATCGGCGGCGAAGGCACCCTGACGGCCTCGCGGATGCTCTCGGACGCCGGGATGCCGGTCGTCGGCGTCCCGAAGACCATCGACAACGACATCTCCGCCACCGACCGGACCTTCGGCTTCGACACCGCCGTCACCGTCGCCACGGAGGCCATCGACCGTCTCAAGACCACCGCGGAATCGCACCAGCGCGTGATGGTCGTCGAGGTCATGGGCCGCCACGCCGGCTGGATCGCCCTGGAGTCCGGCATGGCCGGCGGCGCCCACGGCATCTGCCTGCCGGAGCGCCCCTTCGAGGTGGACGCCCTGGTGAAGATGGTGGAGGAACGATTCGCGCGCGGTAAGAAGTTCGCCGTCATCTGCGTCGCCGAGGGCGCGCACCCGGCCGAGGGCTCCATGCCTTACGAGAAGGGCGCCATCGACGCGTACGGCCACGAGCGCTTCGCCGGCATCGGCAACCGGCTGGCCGGCGAACTGGAACACCGCCTCGGCAAGGAGGCCCGCCCGGTCATCCTCGGCCACGTCCAGCGCGGCGGAGTGCCCACCGCCTACGACCGCGTCCTGGCCACCCGCTTCGGCTGGCACGCCGTCGAGGCCGTGCACCGCGGGGAGTTCGGCAACATGACCGCCCTGCGCGGCACCGACGTGGTCATGGCCCCGCTGGCCGAGGCCGTCACCGAGCTGAAGCGGGTGCCCGAGAACCGCATGTACGAGGCCGAGTCCGTCTTCTGACCCGGCCCTCGTGCCCGGCCCTCGTACCCGGTCCGCCGGGACTTCCGGCCCCCTTTCCGTGCCGAAGGGCCCCGGAACCTCCTCCCGCGAGAGGGGCGTCCGGGGCCGTCGCGTACGGGCGCGGGTGTGCCGGGTGCGTCCCGTCACGCACCCCCGGCCAGCGACCAGAACCGCTCCGAGATCGCCTCCAGGTACTCCCGCCCGGCGTCGCCGGTCCAGGTCGAGCTCTCGCCGCCGCCCCAGCTGACTGTGGCCACCATCCGCTGCTGGTACTCGTTGTGGAGCAGCCCCAGGACCCGCTCCAGGTGGGCCTTGGGCACCGGCAGCAGCTTGGCCAGCGGCTTCACGTACGCCTGCCAGCGGGTGGTCGCCGCGCTGCGCAGCAGCCCGTCCAGCTCCTCCTGCCTGCCGGTCACCCCCACGAACTGGGCCAGGCTCAGCTTGAGGACCGAGGCCAGGGCGGCGGACTGGCGCTCGTTGCCCTTCCAGCGCCCGCTCTCCTCCATCTTCAGGTACGCGCTCGGCTCCACCCCGACCCGGCGGGCCAGGTCCTCGGGGTCCATGCCCCGGGCCAGCCGGTGCTCCCGCAGGGTGACCGGCGCGGCGAGCAGCTCCCCGGGGGAGCACCAGAGCACGCCGGCGAGGGCGGTGAGCTCGGCGGAACTGGGCGACTGCTCGCCCCGCTCCCAGGCCATCACGGTCTCGGGTGCGACGAGCAGGCCGTACTGGGCCCGCAGGCCGTAGGCGACATGACCGGGCGCCATGCCCAGGGCCGCGCGCAGGCGGCGCGCGGCGGGGGCATTGAAAGGTGGGCTGGAGTGCACACGGCACACGGTAGAAGTGGCCAAGGCGTGGCGACTACAGACCATTCAAACAAGCCAATAACTCGTAGGAAAGTCCTATGCAGTTCATGACTTTATGCGGTTTTCCCGGCGACTGTCCGGTAATCGGATGACAGGAAGATCCAAATACAGCCTACGGATCAGGCCACTCCATTTCAGGGAGCTTCCCGGACCGCCGAGTGATCCCCGCCACACACCGTGAACCGCACCCCCACGCCGTGAACCGCACCCCCACGCCGTACGTGATCCATATCGGGGCCCTCGCATACGGGGGTAGCGAGGGCCCCACGAGCTCAGGGCCTGAGCCAGACCGTCGCCATCGGCGGGAGCGTCATCCGCAGGCTCTTCGGGCGGCCCTGGGCCGGGACCGGCTCGGGGCGCAGCGGGCGGTCGTGGTGGACGCCGCTCCCGCCGTACACCTCCCGGTCCGTGTTCAGGACCTCCCGCCACAGCGGGACCTCCTCCGGCACCCCGATCCGGTAGCCGTGCCGCACCACCGGGGAGAAGTTCGACACGCACAGCAGCGGAGAACCGTCGTTCGCGTACCGCAGGAACGCGAACACGTTGTCGTCGGCGGCGTCCGCCTCCACCCAGGCGAAGCCCTCCGGCACCGCGTCCCGCTCCCACAGCGCCGGCGCCGCCGTGTACGCCCGGTTCAGGTCGCGCACCAGCTCCCGCACCCCCCGGTGGTCACCGGCCGCCGGGTAGGAGGAGTCCAGCACCCACCAGTCCGGCCCGTAGGTCTCCGACCACTCCGAGCCCTGCGCGAACTCCTGCCCCATGAACAGCAGCTGCTTGCCCGGATGGGCCCACATGAACCCCAGGTACGCCCGGTGCGTGGCCCGCTGCTGCCACCAGTCGCCCGGCATCTTCGACACCAGCGACCGCTTGCCGTGCACCACCTCGTCGTGCGAGATCGGCAGCACGTAGTTCTCGCTGAACGCGTACACCATCCCGAAGGTCATGTCGTGGTGGTGGTACTTGCGGTGCACCGGCTCCTTCGACACGTACCGCAGCGTGTCGTGCATCCAGCCCATGTTCCACTTCAGCCCGAAGCCCAGCCCGCCCGAGTCCGTCGGCCGGGTGACCCCGTTCCAGGCCGTGGACTCCTCCGCGATCGTCACCACGCCCGGGCAGCGCCGGTAGACCGTCGCGTTCATCTCCTGGAGCAGCGCCACCGCGTCCAGGTTCTCCCGGCCGCCGTGCTCGTTCGGCGACCAGTCGCCCTCGGCGCGCGAGTAGTCCAGGTACAGCATCGAGGCCACCGCGTCCACGCGCAGCCCGTCCACGTGGAACTCCTGGCACCAGTACACGGCGTTGGCCACCAGGAAGTTGCGGACCTCCTTGCGCCCGTAGTCGAACTCCAGCGTCCCCCAGTCCGGGTGCGCGGCCCGGCGCGGGTCCTGGTGCTCGTACAGCGGCCGCCCGTCGAACTCGGCCAGGGCCCAGTCGTCGCGCGGGAAGTGCGCGGGCACCCAGTCGACGATCACCCCGATCCCCGCCCGGTGCAGCGAGTCCACCAGGAACCGGAAGTCGTCCGGGCTGCCCAGCCGCGAGGTCGGCGCGTAGAAGCCGGTCACCTGGTAGCCCCAGGAGCCGCCGAAGGGGTGCTCGGCGACCGGCATGAACTCCACGTGCGTGAAGCCCAGCTCCTTGACGTACGAGGGCAGCTGCTCGGCCAGGCTGCGGTAGCTCAGCCCCGGCCGCCAGGAGGCCAGGTGCAGCTCGTACACCGACATCGGGGCCTGGTGCGCCGGCCGGATCCCGCGCGCGGCCATCCACCGCGCGTCCCCCCACTCGTACCGGGACGCCGTGACCACCGAGGCGTTCGCCGGCGGGACCTCCGCGTACCGGGCCATCGGATCGGCCCGCAGGGTGTGGCCGCCGTCCGGGCGGGTGATGTCGTACTTGTACAGGGTCCCCTCGCCCACCCCGGGCAGGAACAGCTCCCACACCCCGGTCGAGCCCAGCGAGCGCATCGGGTACGCCACCGAGTCCCAGTACGAGAAGTCCCCGGTGACCCGTACGCCCTGCGCGTTGGGCGCCCACACCGTGAACCGGGTGCCCGCCACCCCCTGGTGCTCCATGACCTGCGCCCCGAGCGCCGTCCACAGCTCCTCGTGCCGGCCCTCGCCGATCAGGTGCAGGTCCAGCTCGCCGAGGGCGGGCAGGAACCGGTACGGGTCGTGGACCTCGATCTCGTCCTTCTCGTACGTCACCAGCAGCCGGTAGTCCGGCACCCCGGTCAGCGGCAGCAGCCCGGAGAACAGCCCGTCGCCCTCGTCGAGGAGCTCGGCCCGCAGCCCCTTCGCCACGATCGTGACCGACTTCGCGTACGGGCGCAGCACCCGGAAGGCCACCCCGCCCCGCTGGGCACGGGCGCCCAGCAGTGCGTGCGGGTCGTGGTGGCGGCCCTCCAGCAGCCGGGCCCGTTCCGCCGCGTCCAGGGCGGGGGCCGGCCGGACCCCGTGGGGCGGGGTGGTACGG
>NZ_JZWV01000455.1 GCF_000966975.1 Streptomyces katrae
CACGGGGCCCCGCCCTCACCCCGCCCGTACCAGTGCCGCCACCGGCCCCGCCGCCAGGAGGCGGTCGAGCCGGACCTCGCCCTCGTGGGGGGCGGGCGGGGTCGGGCCGTGGGCGGGGAGCCAGGGGCCCGGGGGGAGGGGGAGGGTGGTGTCGCGCCAGCCGCCCGCTCGGGTCAGGTGGTCAGGGTCAGGTGGTGGGACAGGCGGGTGGCCACCGCCACCAGCCCGCCCGGGCGGGTGTAGGCCAGGCAGTGGCCGGACGCCGGGCCGTGGGCGGTCAGGGGGGCGTAGCCGCTGAACAGCTCCGGGCGGGAGCGGCGCAGCCGGAGCAGGGCGGCGGTCAGGGCGAGCTTCTCCTCCGCGAGGGTCGCCGGGGCGGTGCCCGCG
>NZ_JZWV01000456.1 GCF_000966975.1 Streptomyces katrae
CGCCGGGGCGGTGCCCGCGTCCAGGGCGGCCAGGGCCTCCCGGGGGAAGGCGGCCGGGCGGCGGTTGTCCGGGTCCACCAGGGCGCGGAACTCGGACTCGGAGCCCTGGTAGACCTCCGGCACCCCCGGCATGGTCAGGTGCAGCAGGGTCATGCCCAGCACGTTGGCCCGGGCCGCCTCGACCAGGGCGGGCGGCAGCTCCAGCGGGCCGGGGGGTACGAGGTCGGCGATGCCGGCCTCGTACGCCGCGTCGGGGTCGGTCCAGGAGGTGCGCAGCCCCGCCTCCCGGGCGGCCTTCAGCAGGGCCGCCGCCAGCCGGGGGCCGCGCTCGGGCACGTCGCCCAGGCCGAGCGCGGTCTGCCGGGCCACCCACGCCAGCTGCGGGTCGGGGCCGCCCACCTCGCCCATCGCCCCCGGGGCCTGCGACAGGGCCGAGATCCGGGCGCGGACGTCCGCGCTGCGCTTCGTGTCGTGGGTGGACAGGACGGTGCCCGAGGCGGGCCAGTCCCGTTCGCGCTCCGCGCAGTACGCGTGGAACTCCGCCACCGGCACCGCCGGGGCCCCCGGTTCCCCGCCGACCTCCGTCGCGGACAGCAGCGGGGCCCAGCGGTAGAAGGCGCGGTCCTCCAAGGACTTGGCGCGCAGGGCGGCCGAGGTCTGGGCGAAGCGGGCTTCGAAGGCAGGGTTCCGTTCCAGCAGCCGCCGTACGCCGTCCACCGCGGCCGTCCCGGCCCGTGCGGCGGCCCGTTCCAGGGTGCGGGCGTCCGGGCCGGGTCCGCCGGGGTAGGTCCGGTAGACCGGCGTCTCGATCAGCAACTCCCGCACGGCGGGCGCGATGTCCGGTCCGGCCCGGCGTTCCAGGGTGACCAGCTCGGCGGCCAGGTCGACGGTCAGGACCTCCCGGGTGGCGGCCGAGGCCGTCTCCTGCCAGGAGGGCGTGCCGGTCGACTCCCGGTACAGCGCCGCCAGTTCGTCGGCGCCCGCCCCGTCGGTGAACACCCCGTCCACCCGGTGCAGGGCGTCGTAGCCGGTGGTGCCCGCCACCGGCCAGGCCGGCGGCAGCCGTTCGGCGCGGGCCAGGATCTTCTCCACGACCACCCAGCAGCCGGGTCCCGCCGCGGTCCGCAGCCGGCGCAGGTACTCCTCGGGGTCGGCCAGCCCGTCCACGTGGTCGATCCGCAGGCCCGCCACCACCCCGTCCCGGACCAGCTCCAGCACCTTGGCGTGGGTGGCGGCGAAGACGGCGGGGTCCTCCACCCGCACCCCGATGAGATCCGAAATGGTGAAGAAACGGCGGTAGTTGAGGCCGGTCCGGGCCTCGCGCCAGCACGCTGGCCGGTACCACTGTGCGGCCAGCAGCTCCGGCAGGGGCAGCCCGGCCGTGCCGGGGCGCAGGGGGAACTCCCGGTCCCCGCAGCGCAGCAGCCCGGCGCCGGCGTCCACCGTGAACGGCTCGTCCGGCTCCGCGAGCACCGGCAGCAGGAGCTGCCCGCCCCCCGCCTCCCAGTCGATGTCGAACCACCGCGCGTACGGTGACCCCGGCCCCTCCCGCAGCACCTCCCACAGCGGCCGGTTCAGCCGCAGCGGCGTCGGCAGCGCCATGTGGTTCGGGACGATGTCGAGCACCAGGGCGAGCGCGCGCTCCCGCGCGGCCGCGGCCAGGGCGCGCAGGCCCCGTTCCCCGCCGAGCTCCTCGCGCACCCGCCCGTGGTCGGTGACGTCGTACCCGTGGGGCGAGCCCGGCACCGCCTCCAGGACCGGGGACAGATGCAGGTGCGACACGCCGAGCGAGGCGAGGTAGGGGAGGTAGGGCACGGCCGCTCGGGCCGCCGCGAACGGGAACGCGGGCGTCAGCTGGAGACGGTAGGTCGACGCCGGGGCGACGGGCTTGTGAACGTCGGATTCCGATTGGCTGATTGAATACCGCTGGCTCATGAGAACGTACGTACCCAGCCCGTGTGATTCCGTGCCATGACCCAATGCATCCGGGTGACTGCGCCGCGTTAGTGTCGATCAAGTGGCATCCACCGTCAGCACCTACCGCAACGTCATCGCCCTGACCGGGCCCCTCCTGCCGATCGTCTCGTTCTTCGCCCGCCTGCCCGTCGCGATGTCCCAGTTCGGGAGCGTCCTGCTGGTGTCCGAGACCAGCGGCTCCCTCGCCACCGCCGGCGTGGTCGGCGGCTGTCTCTCCGCCGGCCAGGTGGTCTTCGGGCCGGTCCTGGGGCGGCTCGCCGACCGTCACGGGCAGCGGCCCGTGGTCCTCGTCGCGGCGGCGGTGAACGCCGTGGCCACCGCCGCCCTCGTCACCGGCGCCCTCACGGGCCTGGCGACCGCCCCGCTCGCCGCGATCGGCGCCGTCGCCGGGGCCTCCGTACCGCTGATCGGGCCCCTCGCCCGGACCCGGTCCGTGGCGCTCGCGCACCGGGCGGGAGCTGGTGAGGGCGTGGTGGGGGCCGTGCACTCGCTCGAAGGCACCCTCGACGAGGTCTCCTTCGTCTTCGGTCCGGCCCTCGTCGGCCTCGCCGCGCTCGCCCTGCACCCGGCCGTCGCCCTCGGGGGCGCGGCAGCCCTGGTGGCCGTGTTCGGCACCGCCTACGCCCTGCACCCGACGGCCGCCGTCACGGCGGGGAGCCCGGCGCGGGCCCGCGCCGAGGGCGTACGGGCACCGCGCCAGCCCCGCGTGGTCCACGCCGTCCGTGGCTCCCTCGCCCTCCAGGGCGCCATGTTCGGCGCCTGCCAGGCCGGAATCGCCTCCCTCACCGCCCGGTTGGGCGTACCGGGCCAGGCCGGCATCGTGTACGCGGCGATGGGGGTGGTCAGCGCCGCCGTGGGCCTCGCGCTCGGCGCGCTGCCGGCCCGCTTCGGGCTGCGGCTGCGCTGGCGGGTGGCGACGGGCGCGGCGCTGGTGCTGTCGGTGCCGCTGCTGTTCACGCAGACGCTGTGGCCGCTGTACGCGGTCGTGACCGTCCTCGGCGCCGCCTACGCCCCGCACCTGATCACCGCGTTCGCGCTCACGGAACGGGTCGTGGCCCCGTCGCGGCTGGCCGAGTCGATGGCCTTCGCGGCGAGTTCGCTGGTGGCCGGGCAGGCCGTGGCGCTGGCCGTCTCCGGGCGGCTCGCCGAGGCGTACGGGCCCGCCGGGGCCTTCGCCGTGGCCGTGGGGGCGGCCGCGCTGTGCCTGGTCACCGCCCTGGTCACCCGGGTCCCCTCGGCCCGGCCCGCGGCCGGCGCCGAAGCCCCCGCCGTCGCCCCCGCCGCTGCTCCGGCCAAGGCGTTCGTCCCGGCCCAGCGCACCGCCTCCCCCGAGGGTTCGGGGACGCCCGGCGCCGCCGGCGGCTACGCGGGGCGCTGAAGCACCGCCAGGCACCGGCCCTTCAGCGCCACCCGGTCCCCGGCCGCGTACTGCGGCCCGGTGCCGGGTGGCAGCACCTCCGCCCGAGCGGTGTCCACGACCAGCCGCCACTGGGCGCCGTGCCCGGCCGGGATGGTGAACTCCTGGGGGTCGGCGCCCGCGTTGAACATCAGCAGGAACGAGTCGTCGGTGATCCGCTCCCCGCGCGAGCCGGGTTCGGAGATCGCCTCCCCGTTGAGGAAGACGGTCAGGGACCGGGCGTGCTGCGCCTGCCAGTCCCGGGCCCGCATCTCCTCGCCGTGCGGGGTGAACCAGGCGATGTCGGAGAGTTCGTCGTGCGTGCCCTCCACGGGCCTGCCGTGGAAGAAGCGCCGCCGGCGGAACACCGGGTGGTCCCGGCGCAGCCAGACCATCCGCCGGGTGAACTCCAGCAGTGAGGGCGGGGGTTTGCCCGGCTCGGGCCAGGTCACCCAGGACAGTTCGTTGTCCTGGCAGTAGGCGTTGTTGTTGCCGCCCTGGGTGCGGGCGAACTCGTCCCCGTGGCTGAGCATGGGCACGCCCTGCGACAGCATCAGCGTGGCGGTGAAGTTGCGCATCTGGCGCTCGCGCAGCTCCAGGACCGCGGGGTCGTCGGTCGGGCCCTCGACCCCGCAGTTCCAGGACCGGTTGTGGGTCTCGCCGTCCCGGTTGCCCTCCCGGTTGGCCTCGTTGTGCTTCTCGTCGTACGAGACCAGGTCGTGCAGGGTGAAACCGTCGTGGCAGGTGGTGAAGTTGATGGAGGCGAGCGGGCGGCGCCCGTCGTCCTGGTAGAGGTCCGAGGAGCCCGTCAGCCGGCCCGCGAACTCCGCGAGCGTGCGCGGCTGTCCGCGCCACAGGTCCCGTACGGTGTCGCGGTACTTGCCGTTCCACTCGGTCCACAGCGGCGGGAAGTTGCCCACCTGGTAGCCGCCCTCGCCCAGGTCCCAGGGCTCCGCGATCAGTTTCACCTGGCTGACCACCGGGTCCTGCTGCACCAGGTCGAAGAACGAGGACAGCCGGTCGACCTCGTGGAACTGCCGGGCCAGGGTGGCCGCGAGGTCGAAGCGGAAGCCGTCCACGTGCATCTCGGTCACCCAGTACCGCAGCGAGTCCATGATCAGCTGGAGGACGTGCGGGGAGCGCATCAGGAGCGAGTTCCCGGTCCCGGTGGTGTCCATGTAGTGCCGGGGGTCGTCCGCGAGCCGGTAGTACGAGGCGTTGTCCAGCCCCCGGAAGGACAGGGTGGGGCCCAGGTGGTTGCCCTCGGCGGTGTGGTTGTAGACCACGTCGAGGATCACCTCGATCCCGGCCTCGTGCAGGGCGCGCACCGCCGACTTGAACTCCAGCACCTGCTGGCCCCGGTCGCCGGAGGCGTAGCCGTTGTGCGGGGCGAAGAAGCCGATGGTGTTGTAGCCCCAGTAGTTGCTCAGCCCGTCGTTGACGAGCCGGTGGTCGTTGACGTACTGGTGTACGGGCATCAGCTCCAGCGCCGTCACGCCGAGCTTGACCAGGTGGCCGATGACCGCCGGGTGCGCGAGCGCCCCGTAGGTGCCGCGCAGCTCCTCGGGGAGGTCGGGGTGACGCATGGTCAGACCCTTGACGTGGGCCTCGTAGAGCACCGTGTGGTGGTACTCGTGGCGCGGGGGCCGGTCGTTGGCCCAGTCGAAGTACGGGTTCACCACCACCGAACTCATCGTGTGCGGCGCCGAGTCCAGGTCGTTGCGCGAGTCGGGGCGGCCGAAGTGGTAGCCGTAGACCTCCTCGCCCCAGTCGATCCGCCCGCTGATGGCCCGCGCGTACGGGTCCAGCAGCAGCTTGGCCGCGTTGCAGCGCAGCCCGCGCTCGGGCTCGTACGGGCCGTGCACCCGGAACCCGTACCGCTGGCCGGGCATCACCCCGGGGAGGTAGGCGTGGCGGACGAAGGCGTCCGTCTCGCGCAGTTCGACGGCGGTCTCGGAACCGTCGTCGTGCAGCAGGCACAGTTCGATGCGCCGCGCCGCCTCGGAGTAGACCGCGAAGTTGGTGCCGGCGCCGTCGTACGTGGCACCCAGCGGATACGCCTGTCCCGGCCAGACCTGCATCGGCAACGACTCTTTTCCATCCAGGTCCGGTCGATCCGGCGCGGATCACGTCTCTGCCAGATCTTCCCCGAAAGCGGGCCCGCACGCGTGGACTTGGGATGCTCCTGCCGGGTGAACCGGAGAGCTGATATGCGGATCGGCAGACCGTCCGGGCATCACATAATGGTGCAACGGACATCCGGACCAGGGTGGTCAGGGTCACCTTCGGCTTCGGGCTGCGTCGGGCCGCGCGCGCGGAGTACCCTTCCGTGATCACTGGAGACGGGCGTCCGGACGCAGAAGGCGGTGCACGAGTGAGCTCGGGAGGTCTGGAGCTGCCCCCTGGTGACAGCGGCCACGAGGGTGGCCCGGCGGACGCCCCAGGAGGTGTGCCGGGGACGGCGGCGGCCGGGGCGGCGGTGTCGCTGGCCCCGCCGGCGGCCGGGGAGGTGCGCGCCGGGGCGGAGCTGGAGTGGAGCACGGAGGCGTGGAGCGAGGTCCGTACCCGGGCCCAGCGCGCCGGGCGTGCGTACATCTGGCTGAACCTCATCGAGCAGCGGCTGCGGTCGGTGGTCGGCGCCGTGCTGCGGCCCGTGTACGAGCCCGTGCACGGCGGGGACGACTGGGTGGTCGCCGCCGCCGGTCCCGCCGGGCAGGAGTGGGTGCAGCGGGCGGTGGCGGTGCGCGAGGTCAGCCGGCGCAAGGGCTACCTCCTCGACCCGGCCGACGACAACGTGCTGAGCTTCCTGACGCTGCCGCAGCTGCGGGAGCTGATGGTCCAGCACTGGCCGTGTTTCGAGCCGTACTTCGACGACCGGCGCGAGATCGAGCTGGCCCTGGACGAGCTGGAGGTCACGCGGAACGTGGTCTCCCGCAACCGGGCGCTGTCGCGGGCGGTGCTGGAGCAGGCGGAGCGCGCGTCGGCGCGGCTGCTGGAGGTGCTGGGCGCGGGTTCGGGCAGTCCGTCGGCGGACCGGCTGCCGATCGACGCCGTCGAGGACCTGGTCGGGGACCGGTACGCGGACGTGATCTCCGTCCACCCGGACCGGGTGCGGCTGCAGCGGCAGCTGCCGGCGGAGGACCTGTTCGGGGGCGCGCGGCGGCTCGACGCGATCGGCATAGGCCTCAACCTGCTGGTGCAGAACTTCTCGGGCCGCCGGCTGGTGCGGCTGACGGAGGCGGGCTGCCGGGTGCGGCTGCTGTTCCTGAACCCGGCGAGCAGCGCGGTCAAGCGGCGCGAGCGCGAGCTGGGGCTGCGCAAGGGCGAGCTCAGCCGCTCGGTGGAGATGAACATCCTGCACGTGCGCCGGGTGCGGGCGGGGCTGAAGGACCCCTCGCGCTTCGACATCCACGTCTTCGACGAGACCCCGCGCTTCACCGCCTATCTGGTGGAGGGGCAGTCCTCGGGCATCGCGGTGGTCCAGTCGTACCTGCGGCGGGCCCGGGGCATGGAGGCCCCGGTGCTGGTGCTGCGCGGGGGCGGGCGGGGGGTTCCGAAGGACGCGGACCACGGGCTGTTCCAGACCTACCGCGAGGAGTTCGAGTCGGTGTGGGAGGACTCCCGCCCGGTGTCCTGAGGCCGGGCCCCCGGGGGTGGCCGCGCCGGTGTCAGTGCCTCGTGGCAGGCTGAAACGCGTCGACCGGAAATACGGGGGAGGGGCGCGTCATGGAGGCGTGGCACGGGGGAGTGCTGAGCGGGTTCGGGCAGGAGACGCCGGGGGAAGGCGTGGCGGCCGTCACGGACCTGCGGCGGCGGGCGGGCCGTTCCGGTACGGGAGCCGTCCGATGAGCTGGCTCGGGGGGCCGCTGGTGGCCTTCGACCTGGAGACCACCGGCACGGACGTGGAGAGCGACCGCATCGTGACGGCGGCGGTCGTACGGCTCGATCCGGACGGGTCCGTCGCGGGGGAGCGGACCTGGCTGCTCGATCCGGGGGTGGCCATACCGGAGCAGGCGTCGGCGATCCACGGCATATCGACGGAGCACGCCCGCGCGCACGGGGCGCCGGCCGCCTCGGCCGTCGAGGAGATCGCGCGGGCCGTGGCCGAGGCGCTGCGGCTCGGCACGCCCCTGGTGGTGATGAACGCCCGCTACGACCTGTCCCTGCTGGACCGGGAGTGCCGGCGGCACGGGGTCGCGTCGATCAGCGAGCGGCTGGGCGGGGTGCCTTCGCCCGTCATCGATCCGCTGGTGATCGACAAGCACGTGGACAAGTACCGCAAGGGCAAGCGGGCGCTGCACGCGCTGTGCGAGCACTACGGGGTTCCGCTCGACGACGCGCACGACGCGCGGGCGGACGCCCTGGCCGCCGCCCGCGTGGTACGCCGCCTGGGCGAGCGGCACCGGCCGGTCGGCCTGATGCCGCTGCCGGACCTGCACGAGCTCCAGGTCCGCGCGGCGGCCGAGCAGTCGGTCTCGCTCCAGGCCTACCTGAGGCGCACCGCCGATCCGGCGGCGGTCGTCGAACCGGCCTGGCCGCTCATACCCCGCGGGCGCTGACCGGCCCGGCCGGTGTCGGCGGGTGCGCCTGCCGAGCCGCCCGCTCCGCCGTACTCACGGTGGGGGCGGCCCGTCGGGGGCGGGTGGTTCCCGGTATTCGACGTGGATGTCGCGCCGGCGGGCGTCGCAGGGGACGGTGGCGCAGTAGTGGCGGTGCCCGTAGGCGCGGTCCGGGTACGGGTCGACGTACGCGGGGCCTTCGCGGGCCACGTCGAGGAAGGCCGCGGCGCCCAGCCGGAAGGCCTTGGCGCTGCCCGTCATGAACAGGGTCTCGGCGTGGATGCTCTGGTGGAACCGGTCCCGGTGCTCCGTGTGGTGCAGGGAGGCGTAGTCCTCCCCGGCGGGCTCGGCGAGCGACACGTCCACGGTCCGCGGGCGGCCCGGGGAGAGCCGGCCGCGCAGCTCCTTCCAGCGGGAGGGCGCCAACTGCAGGGAGTGGTGCAGCAGTACGAGGTCCAGCCGGCCGGAGCCCGCGGGCGGGGCGGGGCCGCGCAGGGGCACGTGGACCAAGGAGCGCGGCGAGCCGGCCGCCAGGGTCCACAGCCCGGCCAGGAGCAGGGCCGCGTCCCGGTCGGCGTACGCGTTCAGCCACCAGGAGTCGTCGAAGAGGGCGGCGTGCTCCGGGGGCCGGGCCGGGCGGACGACGCTGAAGGTGCCGGCGCCGTGCCGCGCCTCGTGGACGGTCAGGCGCAGCTTCACGTCCATCAGAACGGGTACCAGCGCACTTCCGGGTCCCCGTCGCGCAGGGAGGCCACCCGGCGGCGGAACTCCGCGAGGGCCTTCGGGTTGGCCGGGGCGTGCTGGGCGACCCAGGCGCAGCTGGCCGTCTCGCGGGCGCCGCGCAGCAGGGCGCAGCCCTCCCATTCGCGTACGTCCCAGCCGTAGGCGGCGGTGAAGGCCCGGTAGCCGTCGGCGGGGAGGCCGTAGCGGTCGCGGGACAGGGCCATCACCACGAGGTCGTGTTCGCGCAGGTCCGCCGAGACGGTCTCCAGGTCGACCAGGACCGGGCCGTCCGGGCCCACGTGGACGTTGCGGGGCAGGGCGTCGCCGTGGATCGGACCCGGGGTCAGGTGCGGGGTGAGGGCGGCCACCTCGCCGGCGTAGGCGTCGCGGCGGGCCCGCAGGTAGGCGGCGTCCTCGGGGTCGACGGCCGTCCCGGCCAGCCGCAGCCAGCGTTCGACCCCGCCGAGGAGGTCCCGGGCCGGCAGGGCGAACGGCGGGGCGGGCAGCGCGTGCAGCGGCCGCAGGAGCGCCGCGAGGTCCTCCGGGCCGGCCGGGCGGAGCGCGTCGGGGAGCCGGTGCCACAGGGTCACCGGGTGGCCGTCCACCAGCCGTGGCTTCGGTTCGGCCGCGCGGACCGCGGGGATCCCGGCGGTGGCGAGCCAGTCGGCGACCGCCAGCTCGCGCTCGGCCCGCTCCAGCAGCCCCGCCTCCCGGCCGACCTTGACGACCAGGTCCCCGAGGGCGAAGACGGCGTTCTCGCCGAAGGCGAGCAGCTCGGCCGGGCCCGTGAGTCCCGCCCGCGTCAGTACGTCCCTGGCCCGTGCCTCGTCCATGCGCTCGTCTCGTCCTTCGCCGGGTGGTCGTGGTGGTGGTGATCGTGAATGCGCCAAGTCTCCCATTCCGCGGCGGAGTAGGGCCCGGGACCCGGATATGAGGTTGCACGAGACGTATCGTCTCGTTAATGTCGATCACATGACCTCAGCCGAAGCCGCACACATCGCCATGTTCTCCATCGCCGCCCCCGGGCACGTGAACCCGAGCATCGAGGTGATCCGGGAACTGGTCGCCAGGGGCCACCGCGTCAGCTACGCCATTCCCGCCTCCTTCGCCGGGAAGGTCGCCGAGACCGGAGCCACCCCGGTGGTCTGGAAATCCGTCCTGCCCACCGAGGACGAGCCGGAGGCCTGGGGCACCGAGCTCATCGACCACCTCGAACCCTTCCTGGACGACGCCGTGCAGGCACTCCCGCAGCTCGCGGCCGCCTTCGAGGGTGACGAACCGGACCTCGTCCTCCACGACGTGACCTCCTACCCGGCCCGTGTCCTCGCCCACCGCTGGGGGGTCCCCGCGATCTCCCTCTCCCCGAACCTGGTGGCCTGGGAGGGCTACGAGGAGGAGGTGGGCATCCCCATGACCGCCGAACTGCGCGCGAGCGAGCGCGGCAAGGCGTACTACGCCCGCTTCCGCGCCTGGCTCGACGAGAACGGCGTCGACGAGGACGCGGACCGCTTCGTCGGCAGGCCGCGGCGCAGCATCGTGCTGATCCCGCGCGCCCTCCAGCCCCACGCCGACCGGGTCGACTCCTCCGTCCACACCTTCGTCGGGGCCTGCCAGGGCGACCGCAGCGCCACCCAGGGCACCTGGGAGCGGCCGGCGGGAGCCGAGGGGAAGAAGGTCCTGCTGGTCTCGCTCGGATCCACCTTCACCAAGCAGCCCGCCTTCTACCGCGCCTGTGTCGAGGCCTTCGGGGACCTGCCCGGCTGGCACGTCGTCCTGCAGATCGGCAGGTTCACCGACGAGGCCGAACTGGGGGAGGTCCCCGCCAACGTCGAGGTCCACCGCTGGGTCCCCCAGCTGGACATCCTCCGCCAGGCCGACGCCTTCATCACCCACGCCGGCGCCGGCGGCAGCCAGGAGGGACTGGCCACCGGCACCCCGATGGTCGCGGTCCCGCAGGCCGTCGACCAGTTCGGCAACGCCGACATGCTGGCCTCCCTCGGGGTGGCGCGGCACGTCCCGATGGAGGAGGCCGACGCCGAAACCCTCCGCGAGGCCGTCCTCGGCCTGCTCGCCGACCCCCGGGTCGCCGTCCGCGCCGAGGAGATCCGCGCCGGGATGGCCGCCGAGGGCGGCACCGGCCGCGCCGCCGACCTCATCGAGGCCGCGCTGCCGCAGCGGAACACCCCCTAGGGTGCGGCCATGACGAAGAGAACGGCCCCGGTGAAGAAGGCCCCGGTGACGAAGGCCCCGATGAAAAAGTACGCGGCGCTGCTGCGCGGCATCAACGTCGGCGGGAAGAAGAAGGTCCCCATGGCGGAACTCCGTTCCGTGCTGGAGGAGCTCGGCCACCGCGACGTGCAGACCTACCTGCAGAGCGGCAATGCCGTCTTCAGCAGCGCGGGCCAGGACCCCGCCGCCCTCGCCCGGGAGCTGGAGGCGGCCGTAGAGTCCCGGTTCGGCTTCCCGGTGAAGGTACTGGTGGTCGACGGCGCCTACCTGCGCGCCGTCGCCGAGGCCTGCCCCTTCCCCGCCGCCGAGCTGGAGGGCAGGCAGCTGCACGCCACCTTCTTCTCGGAGCAGCCCGCCCCGGACCGCTTCGCGGCGATCGACCCGGCCGCTTACCTCCCCGAGGAGTACCGCCTGGGCGACCGCGTCCTCTACCTCTACGCCCCGGGCGGCCTGGGCACCTCCGAGCTGGGCGCCGCCCTCCACAGGCCGGCCGTCCTCAAGGGCGTCGACGCGACCACCCGCAACTGGAACACGGTCGCCAAACTGGTCGAGCTGACCGCCGACTAGGGGCAGTCCGGTTCAGGTCGTGGTGATGGGCTTGCCGTCGTACTGGCCGCCCGTGCAGATCCACAGGCCCGTGGCGGAGTCGTAGACCACCTTTCCGACACCGTCCGCCACGCACTCCGGTCCGGTGACGGCCGGTACGACGGCCTGCGCGACGGGGACGGCGGCTCCGAAGGCGGCCAGCAGGAGGGCGGCGGTGAATCCGAGGAGTCGGGTACGCATGGCAGCTCCCGTGGGGACGAGCGGCACCGACACGTCACCACCAGCTTCGCCCCGCCCCGCGCCGGGCGCACTCCGGGGGCGCTTCCCACGGGCGAGGGGCAGGCTGGTGTCATGGCGAACACGCGCGATGTTTCCGTGGGTGCGCCTGACGGCGCCGGCCGGCGGCAGGTCCTGATCGACGGCGATGTCGTGGGAGAGGCCCGGTCCCCCGGACAACTCCGCAGGATCCTGCAACGTGCCGGAGTGCCCCCCGACCACCCCGTCTACTGGCGGGGCGCCGACTCCACGGTCTGGCCGAGGGCGGGATGGCGCCGGACCATCGCCTTCGTCATGATCGCCGGATTCGTCGCGACCGCGGTTCCGCTCTTCCAGATCGGACTGGCGGACAGCGGCAACGCCCTGACCTACGGGGGCCGCATCGCGGGAGTCACCGTCCTCTTCGCGGCCGTGGTGGAAGTGATCGCCGTCGGGGCCGCCGTCAACTACTGGTACTGGAACAAGCCGCCGTGGCGCTACTCGGGGGCGGTCGTCCTGGCCGGAGTCGCGATCTCCCTGCTCTGCAGCATCTCCTTGCTGCTGTTGCAGATCGGCGAGCATTTCAACAAGTACACCGCGGTCGGGATCATCCTCGGCACATGGTCCCTGGCGGCGCTGATCGGACTCGTCAAATGCCGGGCGTGGAAGGGGCTCCGCAACCCCAAGAAGATCGCGGTCGGGGCCGTCGTCTCGGCCCTGCTCGCCAGCGCCAACCTGGCCTATTCGCAGATCTATCTCCCCTACGTGACGACGCCGCTGATACAGAGCGGGGCGGAGTTCAAGGAGGCCAGCCTGCGGAAGGATCAGGACCGCATGTACGTGACGGTCCACCTGTACGTCAGGAACGCCGGCCGGGTTCCCGTTTACATACTCGACAGCATTTACTGGGTCCACGGCGGGCCCGCGAACATCGAGGGCGTCAAGACCCACCGATACGAGTTGATCTACGACGGCGACTTCGTCTCGCCGGTGGGCCGCGTGCTGAAGCCGGGGGAGGAAATCGCACAGGACGAGGTGGTCCAGGTCCTGAACGCGGAAAAGAAGAACTTCGAAGTGATCAGGGCCCAGACCGAGGTCTACGCGATCAGGGAGGACCGGGTGAAAATGGGCCCTGACTACTCGCGTTCCGGGATAGGGGGAAGGGATCTCCAAATGGAGACCGAGAAAGGGGACCCGCCGAGTGTCAAGTACCGTTACCGGGCCAGGATCTCGAACAGCAGCGAAATCCTGAACGTGACCCGCGACGAGCAGCGCATCACCGTGTGGAGGACGGCCAGTCCCGAATGGCCGGGCATCGTCGTGGACGTGTCGCCCCCGGGTGAACGGATAGCCTTCGACCCGCTGAACCCCTACGCGAACGAAAAGGCCATCGACCGGTACGGGCTCGCGCAGGTGCGCGGCTCCACGGTGGAGGTCCCCTACGCGGAACTGCTGGAGAAGGCCGGCGCCGTCCAGAAGGGCACGGGTTAGACCGGCCGGGGGCACGGCCCGCACGTACCCCGGCTCGGACGGTGTGCGACGGTGTGCCAGGCTCTGGTCATGCGTTACATCATCATCGGCGCCGGAGCGGTCGGCGCGACCATCGGGGGCCGGCTCGCGGAATCGGGCCGGGAGGTCGTCCTCGTCGCGCGCGGCGCACACGCCGAGGCGCTGCGGACGAGCGGGCTGCGGCTCACCACCGCCGACAAAAAGCGCGTCCACCGCCTCCCCGTGGCCACCCGGCCGGCCGACCTCGGCGAACTGCGCCCGGACGACGTGCTGTTCCTGACGGTGAAGACCCAGGACGCCGTCGCCGCACTGGACACCTGGGGCGCCGCCGAGGTCGCCGGCGGCGGCACGGCCGCGCAGCGGCTCCCGCTGCTGTGCGCGCAGAACGGAGTGGAGAGCGAGCGCCTGGCCCTGCGCCGCTTCGCGCGCGTCTACGGCGTCTGCGTCTGGCTCCCCTCCACCTTCCTGGAACCCGGAGTGGTCTCCGCGCTGTGCTCCCCGCTGACGGGGATCCTGCACCTCGGGCGGGCCGCCGGCGGAGCCGACCGGCGGATCCGGGAGGTCGCGGCCGACCTGGACGGGGCGGGGTTCGAGGCGCCGGTCGTCGAGGACGTGATGCGCTGGAAGTACGCCAAGCTCCTCGGCAACCTGGGCAACGCGATCCAGGCCACCACCGGCCCCGAGCCCGACCCGGCCAAGGCGGCCCTGATGCTGCGGGCGGTCCACGAGGCGAAGGCCGTCTTCGGCGCGGCGGGCATCGCGTACGCCTCGGAAGCCGAACAGTCGGCGGCCCGCGACGGCAAGGTCGAGCAGCCGGCGGGGATCCGCGGGGGATCGTCCTGGCAGAGCCTGGCCCGTGGGACGGGGTCGGTGGAGGCGGATTATCTCAACGGTGAGATCTGCCTGTTGGGGCGGCTGCACGGCGTTCCCACGCCCGTCAACGAGGTGCTGCGGCATGCGGCGAACATCTTCGCGCGGGAGTCGCTGCCGCCGGGGGCCATGTCCATCGCCGACCTGACGGCCCTCGCCGACGAGGCCGCCGGCCGCCCGTAGCCACCGCTGCGCGGGGCCGGGAGCGGCGCCGCGCAGCGGGTCAGGCCGTCAGGGCCGGAAGGGCCGGGCCGGCCCCGGCGGTTTCGTCGTAGCGGCGGAGCAGGAGGGCGGCCAGTTCCGGGGCGGAGCCCAGGACTTCGGCCACCGCGTCCGCCCCGGCGGCTTCGGCACCGGTCACGATCCGGTCGGGAAGGCGGCCCGGGGCGATGACGTACGGGGCCACCACCACACGGCGGACGCCCTCCGCACGCAGCGCGCGGACGGCGTCCTCCGTACGGGGAAGCGCGGCGGAGGCGAACGCAGGCCGCACGGCGCACCAACCGGTGAGCCGCCACTCCCGCGCGATTTCAGCGATCACTGCGATCGCCTCCGGGTCTGAGGATCCGGCGGACGCGAGGACGACACCCGTCGTCGCACGGTCCGCCGCGCCGAGGCCGACACCGGCCTCGGCGAGGCGCCGCTCCAGGGA
>NZ_JZWV01000457.1 GCF_000966975.1 Streptomyces katrae
GCCGGGGAGGCGGGTCGCCGACTCCGCCAGGACCGCCGGGACGTCCGCCTTGGCGTGGAAGGCCCGCGTCAGCAGCAGGGGCAGGGCCACGACCTCACGTACGCCCGAGAGGTACAGGGAGGCCAGGGCCTGGGAGACGGTCGGGCCGTTGAAGTCGAGGAAGGCCGTCTCCACCCGCAGCCCCGGCCGCAGCGACCGGGCCCGCCCGACGAGGGCGTGCACGGTCGCCGCGTGCCGCGGATCGCGGCTGCCGTGGGCCATGACCAGGAGTGCGCGGGACATCGGGGGCTCAGCTCTTGACCAGCAGGCCGCGGCTGCGCAGCACCCAGCGCTCGACCGGGCTGAAGATCAGCAGGTCGATGGCGATGCCCACGACCAGGATCAGGACGATCGCGAGGAACACGCCCGGCAGGTCGATGTTGTTGCGGCCGTTCTCCAGGAGCTGGCCCAGTCCCAGACCGAGGTCGGGGGAGCTGGCGATGATCTCGGCGGCCATCAGGGAGCGCCAGGAGAAGGCCCAGCCCTGCTTGAGGCCGGCGACGTAGCCCGGCAGGGCGGCCGGCAGGACGACGTGCCAGGCGCCGCGCAGGCCGGTGGCGCCCAGGGTGCGGCCCGCCCGCAGGAACAGCGGCGGGATCTGGTCGATGCCGGAGACGAGGCCGTTGGCGATGGACGGGACGGCGCCCAGCAGGATCACCGTGTACATCATGGCGTCGTTGAGGCCGAACCAGAGCACCGCCGGCGGCACCCAGGCGACCGAGGGCAGAGACTGCAGGCCCTGGAGGATCGGGCCGATCGCGGCGCGGACGAACTTGACCCGCGCGACGAGCAGGCCGAGCGGCGTGCCGATGGCGAGGGCCAGCAGGAAGCCGAGCAGGCCCCGGGAGACCGAGGTCCAGACGACTTCGAGGAGCGTGCCCTTCAGCCACATGTCGGTCAGGCTGTCCCACACGGCGGACAGCGCGGGCAGCTTGGTCTCGTCGGTGACCTTCGCCGAGACGAGGACCTGCCAGACCACCAGCACCAGGCCGACGGCCAGGACCGGGGGCAGGACCTTCTTGGTGAGGACCTCGCGCACCGGGGTGCGGTGGGTCTGGACCGCGTCGAGGGCGTCCAGGCCGGCTTCCAGGCCGGCCAGGTCGTCGGTCTTCGCCGTGGCCTTCGGGGTGGTGTCAGTGCTGGCCATGGCGGCGGATCTCCCCACGCAGGTGTTCAGTGATCTCAAGCGACAGTTCCGCGACGTCCGCGTCCTCGATGCGACGCGGCTGCGGGATGTCGACGGTCCATTCCTTGGCGACCCGGCCGGGGCGGGAGGAGAGGAGGACGACGCGCTGGGCGAGGCGGACGGCCTCGCGGACGTTGTGCGTGACGAAGAGGACCGAAAGCCCGGTCTCCTGCCAGATGCGGGTCAGTTCGCCGTGCAGGACGTCACGCGTGATGGCGTCCAGGGCCGCGAAGGGCTCGTCCATCAGCAGCAGGCGGCTGTCCTGGGCGAGGGCCCGGGCGAGGGCGACGCGCTGGCGCATACCGCCGGAGAGCTCGTGGACCCGCTTGCCGTAGGCGCCCCCGAGGCGGACCAGCTCCAGCAGGCGCTCGGCCTCCGGCCTGCGGTCGGCCTTGGCCACCCCGCGCAGCCGCAGCGCCAGTTCGATGTTCTTCCCGGCCGTCAGCCAGGGGAACAGCGCGTGCTCCTGGAACATCAGCGCCGGACGGCCGCCGGGGGTCTCGATCGACCCGGCGGACGGCTTGTCCAGACCCGCGACCAGGTTCAGCAGGGTGGACTTGCCGCAGCCCGACGCCCCCAGGAGGGTGACGAACTCTCCGGGAGCGACATCGAGGCTGATGTCGTCCAGGACGAGCTGCGATCCGGCCGGGCCGGAGAAGGACTTCGAGACGTGCTCGATACGGGCGGCGTGCGTCTGCTCCGCTACCGAGCCCTCGGCAGCCTTGGCGAGCGTGGTGGCCATGGTCGTCACCTCCTGGGGTTGCTGGACTACGGGATTACTTGGCGCCGAGGCCGGCGTCGGAGACCGCGGGCTTGCCGGCCGCCTTGAGGACCTTGTTCAGGAGCGTCAGGTCGTAGATGCCGGCCAGGTCGGGCTTCTCCAGGAGCTTGGCCTTGACCGCCCACTCGGACTGCGTCTTCAGCGTCGCGGCCAGCGGGTCGTCGGTGACCGAGATGCTCGGCCACGCCGGGTCGATGACCTTCGGGTCCAGCCCCTTGCCCGTGTCGGCGAGGAGCCGGGCGTTCGCGGAGGCCTTGGCCTTGTCCTGGTTCGAGTGGATCCACTCGTTGGTCTTCACCGTGCCGCGCAGCACGGCCTCGACGACGTCCGCGTGCTCCTTGAGGAACTTCTGGGACACGATGACGTT
>NZ_JZWV01000458.1 GCF_000966975.1 Streptomyces katrae
GGCCTCGACGACGTCCGCGTGCTCCTTGAGGAACTTCTGGGACACGATGACGTTGGTGATCACGAACTTGTTCTCGGGCCACAGGTCTCGTCGAGGAGGACGGAGCCGCCGTCGGAGACGAGCTTGGAGGCGGTGGGCTCGGGGACCCAGGCGCCGTCGATGGAGCCCTGCTTGAAGGCGTCCGGGGTGACCTTGTTGTCGGTGCGGACCACGGAGACGTCGCCCTTGCCGGACTCGGGGTCGACCGTCCAGCCCTTCTCGGAGATCCAGTTGAGGAACGCGACGTCCTGCGTGTTCCCCTTCTGCGGGGTGGCGATCTTCTTGCCCTTGAGGTCGTCCAGGGTCTTGATCTTGTCCGGGTTCACGACCAGCTTGACGCCGCCGGAGGCGGAGCCGGAGATGATCCGCAGGTTGGAGCCCTTGGACTTGACGTAGCCGTT
>NZ_JZWV01000459.1 GCF_000966975.1 Streptomyces katrae
GAAGGTCTGCGGCTTGATCTGGGTGGCGCCGAGCTCCTTGGCGATGAGGCCTTCCTGGAGGCCCACCAGGGCGGTGGCGTGGGTCAGGTTCGGGAAGTACCCGATGCGGACCTCCGACGCCGACAGCTTCTTGGCGTCCTCGGCGGTGGCGCCGGCCGCCTTCGGCTCCTCCTTCTTCGCCTCGGAACCGTAGCCGCAGGCGGTGAGCAGCAGGGGGAGTGCGGCGGTGACGGCGATGGCGCGAAGGGCGGTGAGCGATCTTGCGGCAGACACGGAGGTGTCCTTTCAGGGGATGGGGCTGTTGCGGGGACGTGCGGACGTGCGGGGAGGACGTCGCGAGGTTGTGGGTCGCACGCGCCGGTGCCCGGCCCTCGCCGGCGGGGTCGCGGTGGTGCGTGGGGACCGGCGGGCCGTCGGGCGGCCGGGAGGGCGGGGCCCCCGCCGCGGCGAGCGGACGGCCCGGTGCCCGCCACGTGTCCGGCCCGGGGGCCGGACACGGCGAGCGGTGTCAGGAAGGCCGACAGATGGCGCTGGACGTGCGGACCAGATCGATGTGCCGGCGGGAGATCAGGGACGGAGCACGGCCCGCACGGTGCTCAGTGCGCATGGTCGCCTCCCTGGATCCCTAGTTTTCCCACCTGGTTGGTAGGCATATTGGCAGACCGGGGTACCCGCCCCAAGAGGGTGACCGCATGCTGGACGCCAGCGTCTCGCCGACTGAGAACGCGCAGGTGGTGCCGGGTGTCAGGGGTTGGTCCAGGCGCCCGGGGTATGGGCCAGCGCGGACACCCCGGCGGGCAGGTCGCAGGAGGCGACGTCGGCGAGCGACACACCGTCGAGGATCTCGCGGACGTTCGCCCGCAGGGCGATCCACAGGGGGAGCAGGGACTCGGCGGGACCGCTGTAGGAGAGGTCCGGCGGGCGGACCCCGCGAACCGAGACCAGCGGGCCGTCCACGACGCGGATCACGTCGGCGATGCTGATGGACGCGGCCGGCCTGGCCAGCCGGTAGCCGCCGTTGCCACCGCGCCGGCTGAGCACGAGACCGCCCCGGCGCATGTCGTTCAGGATGCCCTCGAGGAACTTGTGCGGGATGTCCTGGGCCTCGGCGATGGCCTCGGCCTTCAGCGGCCCTTCGTCCTGCGCTGCGGCGAGCTGCAGTGCGGCACGTACCGCGTAGTCCGCCCTGGCTGAGATCCGCATGCGGACAGTATCCCGTACGGCTCCGGCCGGTGTCCCGCGCGGGTGGCCCGGCGGCCGCCGGGCGGC
>NZ_JZWV01000460.1 GCF_000966975.1 Streptomyces katrae
GCCCCGCTCCCGGCGGCCGCCGGAGCGGCCGCGGATCCGCCGCCCGCGGGGAGCCCCGCGTCAGCGGAAGGCCGCGGCCACCGCGCGGTGGGAGCCGTTGAGGTAGTGCTCACCGATGGAGCGCAGCCGGTGCGCGACCGGGCGCTGGGACGTCAGGACGCGGGCGTTTCGCCAGAACCGGTCCAGGCCCGGGGCGTCGGCGAATTCCAGCACCCGCGCGGTGACGTGCAGCGCGGCCTTCGAGGTGACCGTCTCGGCCGTCGCGACGAGGGCGGCGACCCCCGCCGCCTCCTCCGCGTCGAGCCGCGCACCGGCGTCGAGGGCCTGCCCCATCACCTCCGTCGCCCGGTCGACCACGGCCGTGGCCGTCTGGGCGGCGGAGGCCAGCTCCCCGTACGTCAGGAAGAGGTCCGGGTCCTCACCGGGCAGCCGGCGGGCCCGGCCGCTCCTGCTGAGGTCGCGCGCCTCCACCAGGGCGCCCTCGGCGATGCCGAGGCCGACGTGACAGAGGGCGAGCCGGAGCGCCGGCTCGGCGAGCGCCGTGAAGGGGGCGGCCGACTCCTCGTCGCGCGGCCGGCGGCCCAGCACCTGCCCGGGCGTGACGGTGACGCGGTCGAAGACGGCCTCGCCCGCGCCGGCGACGCGCTGGCCGAGCCGGTCGCGGGCCGGTTCGAGGCCCAGCCCGCGCGCCCCGGGCGGGATCCGCACGACCAGGACGTCACCCGTCACGGTGCACACGGCGTCCACCACGATCTGGTCGGCGGCGGCCACCGCCGTGTCCAGGGGGCGGTGTCCGTCCAGTACGTAGCCCGTGGTCCGCGGCCTCAGCCTCAGGTCCGGCCGGCCGGCGTCCTCGTGCGCCGCGGGCGGGTTCACCGCGCCGGCCCACAGCCACTGGCCGCGGACCGACTCCTCCTCGAGGGCGGCGGCCTGCTGGTCGTCGGCGTAGAAGCGCCCGCTCCACGTGTGCACGTAGTGCCGGGCGAGCAGCTCGCCGATCGAGCTGTCCGCCGCGGAGATCTCCCGTATGACGGCGCATCCGGTCCGCCAGTCCGCCCCGCGGCCCGGCCGGGGCGGGGTGAGGGCCGCCGGCAGGCCGGCCTCGCGCAGCCGGGCCGCCTCGTCGCCCGGCGGCTCGCCCGCCTGGTCGCGGGCTATGGCGTCCGCGGCCAGGTCCTCCGCCACGTCGCGGGCGGTCCGCAGCAGCGCGCGGCGCCGTGCGTCAGGGGGAACGGCGGTGGTCATGTCGGCTGCTCCGGGAGGTCGTCGGGTGGCGCCGGCCGGTTGCCGCGA
>NZ_JZWV01000461.1 GCF_000966975.1 Streptomyces katrae
ACCCGATCCCCCCTTTTCCGATCGGATTGATAGGAATACTTGCCCGGGTGCGGCCTCGACGGCAAGGGCGTGACCGGATGGTGGACCGAAGGGTCTTGAGATCCAAGACGATGCAGGTCAGAGGCCTGTCCGTGTACTTGAGGACCGGTCGGGCGGCGAGACCCCCCGTCAGCGGACGCACGGGCGGGGGGAGTTCGCCCCCGGACAGGGCCACCGGGGCGGGACCGGGGGCACGACCGACAAACCGGCCATCCCGGACCCGCGGGCGGAGCCCCCGCCACCCTTCCGCTTCGAGCGGAGCGATCGCCTCCGCCCTCGGCGGTCGCGGAAACGGACCGGCTCCGCTCCGCTCGCCGCCGCGCGGCGGGGCGGCGGGCAGTCTCGGCCAGTCTCCCCGGCACCCCTTGCGCCGCCGGGGAGGCCGCGTGGTCAACTGGTCGAGCCGTAACCGATCAGGCGCGAGAGCGTCACCACGGTCCGGGCCAGGGTTGAACAGCACCGCCGCATCGAGCGCACCGCCGGGTGCGCGCCCGCGGAGGGGTGCGCCCCCGGCGACCACCGGCCGACGTGCACCCGTGCCCCCCGACTCCCTCGCCTTGAACCTCGAATGGAGCGATCGTGCACCACGGTCCCGTCATCCCCGAAACCCCCTACGAGGCAGTGGCCGTCACCGGCGGAGCCGGCTTCGTCGGCCGGCACCTCGTGACGGCCCTCAGCCTGCTGTCCCGGAAGGTCACCGTCGTCGACCAGGCCCCCCTCCCCGCCGAGCTCGCGGCCCTGCCCGGCGTCTCCCACGTCCGCGCCGACCTGCGGGACTACGGCGAGACCCTGTTGGCGCTGCAGAGCGCCGACGCCGTGTTCCACCTGGCCGGCAACGCCAGCGGCACCGAGTCGGTGGCCGACCCCCGCCGCGACTTCCAGCTCAACGCCCTCGGGACCTGCAACGTCGGCAACGCCTGCCTGGAACTGGGGGTGCGCCGCCTCGTCTACCTCTCCTCCGCCATCGTCTACGGCACCCCCCGCCACAGCCCGATCCGCGAGGACCACCCCACCCAGCCCTTCCTGCCGTACGGCGCCTCCAAACTCTCCGGCGAACTGACCCTGCGCAGCCTGCACGCGACGGCCGGACTGCCCGTCGTCATCGGCCGCTCCTTCGTCGTCTACGGCCCCGGCGAGGACCCGCGCCGCGCGGGCGGGGAGGTCTCCCAGTTCCTGCGCTGGCACCTCAACGAACTGCCCATCCCGGTGGTCGGGGACATCGACCGCAAACGCCGCGACTTCATCCACGTCGAGGACCTGTGCCGGGCCCTGATGGTGCTGGCCGCCCGCGGCGCCGACGGCGAGACCTACAACCTGGGCACCGGCACCGCCGTCTCGATGCGCGAGCTGGCCGACGCCGTGGGGGCGGCCACCGGCCGCCCGGCCCTGCTCGACGCCGACACCTCCAGCCTGGCCGACAGCTTCACGCTCCTCGCCGACACCACCCGTCTGACGGGGCTGGGCTTCGCCCCGCGCGTCACCCTGACCGAAGGGCTCAGGGCCCTGGCCGGCCTGCTCGGCCCCTTCCCCGAGACCCCCTCCGCCAGGGCGGTGTTCCGCCGGGAGGCTCCGGCCCGCCGCAGGCTGACGCCGGGCGCCGCCGCCGGGATCCGTGAGGAGGCCACGACGTGCTAGCCGTGGACGGAGGTTCCCCGCTGCTGGCCGGACACGAGCCGGCCCCCTGGCCGCACATCACCGACACCGACCGCAAGGCCGTCCTCGACGCCCTGGACCAGGCGACCCCCTGGCACTGGCCCATGCGCACGGTGCGCGAACTGGAGGACGCCTGGGCCGAGTTCACCGGAATGCCCTATGTCCTCGCCGCCAACTCCGGTACGGCGGCCCTGCACATGGCGATCGCGGCCGCCGGCGTGGAGCCGGGCGACGAGGTGCTCGTACCGGCCGACACCTTCCTGGCCTCGGCCTCCTGCGTGCTGCAGGCCAACGCGATCCCGGTGTTCGTGGACACCGACCCGGCCACCTTCAACATCGACCCGGCCCGGATCGAGGAGCGGATCACCGACCGCACCCGTGCCGTCGTCGCCGTCGACCTCAACGGGCTGCCCGCCGACCACGACGCCCTGCGGGCGGTCACGGAGCGCCACGGCCTCGTCCTCATCGAGGACGCCTCCCAGGCCCACGGCGCCTCCTACCGGGGCCGCCCCGTCGGGTCCCTCGGCGCCATGAGCGGTGCCAGCCTCAACGGGTCCAAGACCCTCTCCGCCCTCGGCGAGGGCGGCCTCTTCGCGACCCGCGACGAGGAACAGCACCGGCTGGCCCGGCGGGTGCTGATGTTCGGCGAGGAACTCCCCGGCCAGAGCCGCGACTACAACGCCCGCATCATGGGCTGGAACTACCGCATCGACGTCCTCGCCGCCGCGTTCGCCCGCTCCCAGCTCACCCGCCTGCCGGAGATGTCACTCGTCCGGCAGGCCAACGGCGCGGCGCTCACCCGGGCCCTCGCCGGCGTACCCGGCATCCGTACGCCGGCCGTACCCGAGGACCGCACGCACGTGTACTTCTTCTACCTGCTGCTCGTCATGCCCGAGGAACTCGGACTCGACGGCCTGCCCGTCGCCGCCTTCCGTGACGCCCTCGCCCGGGCGGTGAACGCCGAAGGCCTGCAGATCATGCGCTGGCAGCCGCAGCCGGTCCCCGGGCAGACCCTCTTCCGGGAACTGCGCGGTTACGGCCGCGGCTGCCCCTGGAGCTGCGGACACGCCCGGGCCGGACACCACTACGATCCGGAGGAGTATCCCGTGAGCGAGGAGATCTGCCTGCGCCGGCTGGTCCTCGGCCAGAGCTTCAGCTCCTTCGGCCCGCCCAACGACGTCACCACGATGCGGCGCTACGCCGATGTCCTGTACAAGGTCCTTGTCGAGGAACGGGAGGCACTGGTCGCCCTGACCCGGCGGACGGCCGAAGCGGCGCGGTGAAACGGACGACAGGGGGACGGACGCGGATGCGCAACGAGCCCGGGACCGCGGACGGACGGACGGCGCGGCGGGCCCGTGCCGGGGACGGCGGCCACGGCCGCGGTCCCCGGACCATGCGGCTGGCCGTCTGCGCGGTCTTCTTCGTCACCGGCGCCGCCTTCGCCACCTGGGCCGCCCGGGTACCCGCCGTCCAGAGCCGGCTGGACCTGTCCGCCGGGGAGCTGGCCGTGGCCCTCGTGGGCCTGAGCGGCGGGGCCTTCCTCGGGCTCCCGCTGGTCGGCGGCCTGGTGGCCAGGTACGGCAGCCGCAGGGTCCTGTGCGCGGGCCTGATCGCCTACCTGGGCGCCCTCGCGAGCCTGCCCCACGTCCCGGACCTCGCCGTACTCACGGCGGCCCTGGCCCTGTTCGCCTGCGGCAACACGGCCGTGGACGTCGCGATGAACACCCAGGGCGTCCTCGTCGAACGGGCCTACGGCCGCCCCGTCCTCGGCGGCTTCCACGCCATGTTCAGCCTCGGCGGCATCACCGGCGCCGCGGCCGGGGGCCTGGCCGCCTCCGCCGGGGTCGGCATCGCGGCGCACTTCACGGTGGCCGCCCTCGTCCTGCTGGCGGTGGCGGGCGCGGCGGCCACCGCCCTGGCCCCGGACCCCCCGCCGGCCGCGGGCCCCTCCCGGCGCGACCCCCTGCTGGCCCTGCCCGGGCCGGGCCTGTGGATCCCGGGCCTCGTGGCGTTCTGCGCGCTGATGGGGGAGGGGGTGGTCAACGACTGGGGCGCGGTCTACCTGAAGGAGGAGACCGGCGCCTCAGCGGGCGCGGCGGGCCTGGGGTACGCCGTCTTCTCCGCGGGCATGGTCGTCGGCCGGCTCACCGCCGACCGGCTGCGGGCCCGGCTCGGCACGGTCCGCTTCACCCTCCTGTGCGCGGCGGTGGCGGGCGCCGGGGCCCTCATCCCGATCCTCGACGCCACCACGGCGGCGGGTTTCGTCGGCTACGGGCTGCTGGGGCTGGGCATGGCCGCGGTCATCCCGCTGGTCTTCGCCCACGCGGCCGGGCTGCGTCCCGAGCGGGCCGGCTCCTCCATCGCCGCCGTCTCGGCGGTGGGCTACGTCGGCTTCCTCGCGGGCCCCCCCGTCATCGGCGCGCTGGCGGAGGCGACGACCCTGCGGTGGGCGATGCTGGTGCTGCCGGCGCTGATGGCGGCGATGGCGGTCCTGGCCGGCCGCCTGCGCCGCACCTGACACGAAGGCGCCGGAGCCGGCCCGGTGGGGCCCGCTCCGGCGCCTTCGCGTCGGGCTACTCGACCTTGGCCCAGTCGAGGGTACGTTCCACGGCCTTCTTCCAGCCCGCGTACCCCTCGGCGCGCTGCTCCTCGGACCACTGGGGCTCCCACCGCTTCGACTCCTGCCAGTGGGTGCGCAGTTCGTCCGTGTCCTGCCAGAAGCCCGTGGCCAGGCCGGCGGCGTAGGCCGCGCCGAGGGCGGTCGTCTCGGCGACGACCGGCCGGCTGACGGGTACGCCGAGGACGTCGGCCTGGATCTGCATGCACAGGTCGTTGGCCGTCACGCCGCCGTCCACCTTCAGCACGTCCAGGTGGACGCCGGAGTCCTGCTCCATGGCCTCCACCACGTCACGGCTCTGGTAGCAGATGGCCTCCAGGGTGGCCCGGGCCAGGTGGCCGTTGTCGTGGTAGCGGGCCAGGCCGACGATCGCACCGCGGGCGTCGGAGCGCCAGTACGGGGCGAACAGGCCGGAGAAGGCGGGCACGAAGTAGATGCCGCCGCTGTCCTCGACCGTGGAGGCCAGACGTTCGGTCTCGGCGGCATCGCTGATGACCTTCAGCTGGTCGCGCAGCCACTGCACCGCGGAGCCGGTGACGGCGATGGAGCCCTCCAGGGCGTAGACCGCCGGCTGGCCCGCGAACTGGTACGCGACCGTGGTCAGCAGGCCGTGCTGCGAACGGACCAGTTCGGTACCGGTGTTGAGCACCAGGAAGTTGCCGGTGCCGTAGGTGTTCTTGGCCTCGCCCGGGGCGTAGCAGACCTGCCCGACGGTGGCCGCCTGCTGGTCGCCGAGGACCCCGGTGATGGGGATGGCGGCCCGCAGGGGCCGGGAGGAGCGGGCGTGCCCGTACGCCTCGGGGTGGGAGGAGGGGTTGATGGACGGCAGCATCGAGCGCGGCACGCCGAAGAAGCCGAGGAGCTCGTCGTCCCAGTCGAGGGTCTCCAGGTCCATCAGCATCGTGCGGCTGGCGTTCGTGACGTCGGTGGCGTGGATGCCGCCGTCGGGCCCGCCGGTGAGGTTCCACAGCACCCAGCAGTCCGTGTTGCCGAAGAGGGCGTGACCCTGCTCGGCGGCCTCGCGGACCCCGTCGACGTTCTCCAGGATCCACTGGATCTTGCCGCCGGAGAAGTAGGTCGCCGGCGGCAGCCCCGCCTTGCGCCGGATCACGTCACCCTGCCCCGAGCGCTCCAGTGCCGCGGCGATGGAGTCCGTACGGGTGTCCTGCCAGACGATGGCGTTGTAGTAGGGGCGGCCGGTGCGCGGGTCCCAGACGACGGTCGTCTCCCGCTGGTTGGTGATGCCGATGGCCGCCAGGTCGGTCGCGGAAAGGTTTCCGTGCCGCAGGGCGTTCTGGATCACGGAGTTGGTGCGTTCCCAGATCTCGACCGGGTCGTGCTCGACCCACCCCGAGCGGGGCAGGATCTGGGAGTGCTCCAGCTGGTGCCTGGCCACCTCGTTGCCCGCATGGTCGAAGATCATGAAGCGGGTGCTGGTGGTGCCCTGGTCCACTGCGCCGACGAAGTCAGCCATGGGTTGCCGCCTCTCTTGGGGCCCGTCCTGGGGGTCGGATCAGCTCTCGTCCGGTGTCGGCACCTCTCCGGGGGGCTCCGGCTCGGCGGTCGGCAGGAACCTGCCGACGAAGAACTTGTACAGACCCGCTCCCAGCAGGCCGCCGATCAGCGGACCGACGATGGGCACCCAGAAGTAGAAGTTCCCGTACTGGTCCCGCCAGGCTCCTCCGTACCCGGTGAGGAAGCTCGCCAGGCGGGGGCCGAAGTCGCGGGCCGGGTTGATGGCGTAGCCCGCGTTGGTGCCGATGGCCATGCCGATCGCCACCACGATGAGGCCCACGATGAACGGGGCGAGGTTGGCGCCGGGGGGAGTGTTGAGCAGGTCGGTGACCGCGAGGATCAGCAGCAGCAGGACCGCGGTGCCGATGATCTGGTCGCGCAGCGCGCCCCACTCGGTGACCGGCAGGTTCGGGTTGCCGTTCGCCGGGAGCGTGGAGAAGACGCCCTGCGTCTTGATGGTGTGGGTGGGGTCCGCCTTCGCCAGGGCTTCGGTGTAGTTCCAGCGCACGATGAGCGCGGCCACGAAGGCGCCGGCCGTCTGCGCCACCACGTACGGGGCCACGTGCTTCCACGGGAACCCCTTGAACGCCGCCAGCGCGACCGTCACCGCCGGATTGAGGTGGGCACCGCTCAGCCTGGCGGCGACGTACACGCCGAGGGTGACGCCGAGGCCCCAGGCCCAGGCGATGCTGTCGTGGTTCCCCAGGCCGCCCGGCGGATCGGTGAGTGCGCCGCCGGCGACCACCTGGGCCACCACACCGACACCGAAGAGGATGAGGATCATGGTTCCGGCGAATTCCGCCGAGAGTTCGCCGATCAGGCCCGATTTCTTGAGCCGCTCAGCCATGGGTTCCCGCTTCCCGCCGGCCAGGGACCGGCCGTCGACGCCCCGAGTGCTCTAGCGACATCGTAAGTCCGGCCGGGAGATCGGGCGCGCGGGCACGAGGGCGGCCCGCGCCCCGTCCGAAGGGCCGGCCGGTCTACGCCGAACGCAGGCGGGCGGCCGCGGCCTCGGCCTCGCGGACCACCCGGGCCGTGTCGACGTCGACCAGCCGTCCGCCGAGCTTCAGCGGCCGGCCGTCCACGAACACGGCCTCGATGTTCTCGGGGCGTCCGTTGAACACGATCTGCCCCGTCCAGTCGAAGCGCGGTGCGAAGTTCAGCGCCGCCGGGTCGATGACCAGCAGGTCGGCCCG
Source organism: Streptomyces katrae (assembly GCF_000966975.1). Lineage (GTDB taxonomy): Bacteria > Actinomycetota > Actinomycetes > Streptomycetales > Streptomycetaceae > Streptomyces > Streptomyces katrae. Next base: position 7,024 of record NZ_JZWV01000461.1, read on the forward strand.
TTTGCCGGGGGTCAGGGAGCCCACCCGGTCCGCGAGGCCGAGGACCTCGGCGCCGCCCAGGGTGGCCATCCGCAGAACGTCGTGGACCTGCGGGAAGACACCGGCCTCGGTCGTCCGGGCACGCTGCAGGCCGATGGCCGTCTTCATCAGCGCGTGGAAGTCCGAGGTGTCGTTGGTGCCGCCGTCCAGTCCCAGGCCGACCTTGACGCCCCTGCGTCCGAGGTCGGACAGCCGCATGATGCCGGAGGCCAGCCGCATGTTGCTGAGCGGGCAGTGGGCCAGGCGCACGTCGTGCTCGGCGACGGCGGCGATCTCCGCGTCCGTCAGGTGGACCGCGTGGTTCATCAGCAGCCGCGGACCCAGCGCGCCGATGCCGTCGAGGACGCCGACGGGGTCGTCGGCGCGCATCTCGGGGCGTTCCAGGACATGGGAGTTGAGCATGACCCCCAGGTCCTGGGCGAGCTCCCAGTGGGCGAGGTTGTCGGACCGGGCGGCCCGGGCCGCGTGGGTGGCGATCTGGAAGGAGCCGAGCGGGACCGGGTCGACGAGTTCCTTCTTCACCTTCGCCACCAGCGCCCCGTCGGGAGCCGGCGGGTACATGGCGTACGTGAACCGCAGTCCGGTGCCGGCGAGCGCCCGTACGTAGCTCTCGACGAGGTCGTACGAGAAGATGTCCACCCAGTCGACCAGCGTGGTCACGCCCGACTGCACGGCGTCGAGGGCGGCGAGCCGGACGAAGCTGTGGAGCGCCCCGGGGGTCAGGAGGCCCCGCTGGGGGTCGGTACAGGACCGGAACCAGCCGAAGAGGTCCCGGTCGGTGCATCCGCCCCGGATCATCGCCTGCCAGAGGTGGTTGTGGGTGTCGACGAACCCCGGCATGACCAGCTTGCCGGAACTCTCCAGCACCCGGGCGCCGGGGCACCCGGGCGCCGGGCGGCGCCGCCAGCGCCGGGCCGACGGCGGCGATGGCGCCGCCGCGCACCAGGACGTCGGCGTCCTGGAGTGCGCCGAGGGGGCCGTTGCCGAGGGCGGGGTCCATCGTCAGCACCAGGGAGGCCCGGCGGAGCAGGACCGCCGGGCCGCCGGTGGCCTGCGCGACGGCGCTCTGGTGGGGGAGGGCGGGG
>NZ_JZWV01000462.1 GCF_000966975.1 Streptomyces katrae
CGGGGTCAGGGGCGGAGCCCCTGGGAACGGTGGAAGGGCGGGTAGGGGATCGGCTCCGCGCAGCGGGGTCGCCGTCAGCGGGACGCAGTCGGCTGGGCTTCGGTCGGGGACGGGGTGGCGGTCGAGCCGGTGATCAGGCGGGTCGCGCCCGAGCGGCGGTCGATGCGGAGGGCCAGCAGGGTCAGGGCGATCGCGGTGACGGTCATCGCCGCGCCGGCCCAGGCGGTGGCGGCGTAGCCGTAGCCCGCGTCGATGACCGTGCCGCCCAGCCACGGCCCGCCCGTGTTGCCGAGGTTGAACGCGGCCGTGGTCGTCGCCCCGGCCAGGGTCGGCGCGGCGCCGGCGACGTTGAACATGCGGGCGTTGAGCGCCGGGGCGGTGAAGAACGCCGAGACGCCGAGCAGGAAGGACAGGCCCACGGCCGCCACCTGCACGGAGGCCAGCAGGGCGAGGGCCGTGAGGAAGGCGGTGGAGGCGGTGATGCCCCAGATCATCACCCCGAACAGGCGGCCGTCGGCGATCCGCCCGCCGACGGTGGTCCCCACCAGCGCGCCGACGCCGAAGAGGGCCAGGACCCACGGCACCCACGCCGAGCCCAGTCCGGCCGTCTCGGTCAGCAGCGGCGACAGGTAGCTGAAGGCACAGAACACGCCGCCCGCGGCGAGGGCGGTGACGGCGACGGCGAGCCACACCTGGCGGTCCCCGTAGATGCCGAGCTCGCGGCGCAGGCGGGGCTTCTCGGCGGGCAGCGGGATCTTCGGGATGAGCGCCAGGATGCCCGCGAGGGCGATCGCGGAGGCGGCGCCGACCGACCAGAACGCGGAGCGCCAGCCGAACTGTTCGCCGAGGAAGGCGCCGGCGGGGACGCCGAGGACGTTCGCGATGGACAGCCCGCCGATCATGACGGACATGGCGCGGGCGCGCTGGTCGGTGCGGACCATGGCGATGGCGACGGCCGCGCCGACGGCCCAGAACCCGGCGCAGGCCAGGGCCGAGACCACGCGGGAGGCGAAGAGGAGCCCGTACGAGGGGGCCAGCGCGCCCGCCACCTGGCCGAGGCCGAAGAGGCTGATGAGCGCGATGAGGGTGGTGCGGCGCGGGAGGCGCAGGGTGGCGACGGCCAGCAGCGGCGCCCCGATGACCATGCCGATCGCGAAGGCGGATATCAGCAGGCCCGCCCGCGGGATGGAGACGTGCATGTCCTCGGCGATGGGCGGCAGGAGCCCGGACAGCATGAACTCGCTCGTGCCGAGCGCGAAGACGGACAGGCCGAGGACGTAGACGGCGACGGGCATGCGGGACGGGGCGTTCGCTGAGGTCGGGGACATGTTCCTGACGAACCGGAACGGGGCGGGCCGCATTCCCGGGCGGCAGCGGTGTATGTCAGGTCTCAGGTCAGGGCGGCGAGCTCCGTGGCGAGGTTGCGGCGGGCGGGGGCCTCCCAGTGGGCGGCCCCGTACGGGGTGCGGAAGAGGCGGGGCAGGGCGAGGAGCTGGCGCAGGACGGCGGCACGGCCGGCGCGGAAGGCCTCGTCGGGGACGAAGGCGTACTCGGCGCGGACGGCGGCGGCGTAGGCGGCGTACGCGGCGGGGTCGTCCGGGTGGTCCGGGTCGCCCGCGAGGACGGCGAGGTCGGCGTCGCAGAGGGCCTCGCCGTTGGTGTCGCCGGGGGCGGGGTCGTGGGTGACGGTCAGCCGGACCAGGCGGGGGGCGCTGCGCTCCTCGTTCTCGGAGCGGTCGGGGCGGTAGACGGCGTCGTGGAACCAGGCGGCGAGCTCGACGGCGGTGGGGTCGGCGGCGTGCGCGGCGAGTACGTCGACCCGTGCGAGGACGTCGGCGAGGTGGGCGGTGGTGTGGTACCGGCGCTGGGGCTCCGCCCAGGCGGCGAGGAGGCGGTCGGCGTAGGGGGCGGGGTCCCGGTCGGCCCCTGCCGCGGCGGCGGTGGCGGCCCAGCGTCGGCGCAGCCCGTCCGTGTCCGGGCCCGTGTGGGTGGTCATGCGGACATTCTGCGGGTGGCGTGATGGTGCTGGTGGAGGGTGGGCCGGGCCCCGTACCCTGGATATTGGACTAGACCTATTTTCCCTATGTTCCGAAGGATGGGATCACATGAGCAACCGTGCGCTCCTGGAGGTGATCGCCCTCGACGCGGAGGACGCGGTCGCCGCCCAGGCGGGTGGGGCGGACCGGCTGGAACTGGTCACCGACATGGCCGCCGACGGGCTCACCCCGTCGCGCGAGACCTTCGCGGCGATCCGCTCCTCGGTCGACATCCCCCTGCGCGTGATGCTCCGTCTGACGGACGGGTTCGCGGCGGGCGACGTCGCCGCGCTGGTCAGGACCGCGCGGGAGCTGCGGGCGGAGGGTGCGGAGGAGTTCGTCCTCGGGTTCCTGCACCCGGACGGCAGCCCCGACCTGGGGGCGGTCGAGGCGGTGCTCGCGGAGCTCGACGGCTGCCGCTGGACCTTCCACCGCGCCATCGACCGAGCGGCGGACCGGGACGGGCTGCGCAAGGCGCTGGCCGACCTGCCGGGCCTGGACACCTACCTGACGGCCGGCTCGGCGGCCGGGGTCCCGGACGGGCTGGGCGTCCTGATCGCGGAAGCCGCGGCGGGCCGGCGCGGCGAGCCGGGATACGGGCCGCGGATCCTCGTCGGCGGCGGGCTGGCCCTGTCTCACGTACCGGTGCTGAGGGAGGCCGGCATCGACGCCTTCCACATCGGCGGCGCGGCCCGCCCCTCCGGCTGGCGGAAGCATGGCTCGCACCCCGCCCTCCTGCCGTTCTCCGGGATGCCGGGACCGGTGTCCCGGAGAAGGGTGAGGGGCGGGGGGCGGGCGGTTGGGCGGTCGGTCAGGCGGTCCGGGTGAACGCGTGGAGGTGTTCGCCGAGGAAGGTGTGCAGTGTCCTGGCGGGGCGGCCGAGGACGGTCTCGACGGTGTTGTTGGGGGATTCCGGGCGGGCGATGGCCAGTTGCTGGATCTCCACCACGTGGTCGGCGAGCCAGGGCGGCATGTGTGCGTTGGTCAGGAGGTGGCCGTAGAACTCGCTGGGCGGCAGGTCGATGTAGCGGACGGGGCGGCAGGTCAGCTCGCTGAGCAGGCGGGCGAGTTCGGGGTGGCTGAAGGCCTGCGGGCCGGTCAGGGTGTAGGTGGCGCCGGCGAGGCCGGGGCGCAGGAGGGTCTCGGCGGCGACGTCGGCGATGTCGCGGACGTCGATGTAGTTGCAGGGTGCGTCGCCCATGGCTCCGATGAGTACGCCCCTGGCGATGGCGGGGGCGTTCAGGGGCAGCTTCTGCATGAAGGCGTAGGGCCGCAGGAGCGTGGCCGTCATTCCGGTGGTCGCCAGGTGTTCCTCGATCCGCCAGTGGCTGCGCGAGATGGCCACCGGTGAGGTGGGCTCGGCTGCGGGGGCGGAGAGTTTGACCACGTGCCGTACCCCTTGGTGGGCCGCGGCGTCTATCACGTTGGTCTCCAGCTCGGCTTGGAGCGGGCTGTTGGCCATGGCGAGGAACAACTGCGTGGAGCCCTCGAAGGCGTCGCGGAGCGTCCGGGGGTCTGCGGCGTCCGCACCGACGATCTCGACCGGGGTGTTCGTGCCGATGGTGGCGCGCAGGTTGTCGGGCGTGCGGCTGACGGCGCGGCAGGGGACTTCGAGTTCGATGAGCCGCTGGAGCAGGGCGCTGCCGGTGGCGCCGGTGGCGCCGACGATGGTGATCACTGTGTGCCTTTCGTGGGCGGGAAGGGGCTGGGTCAGGTCAGGTCTGTTGCCGGGACGCCGTGCCGTGCCAGCGCCAGGTGACGATGGTGGTGGCCAGGCCGGCCGACAGCGGCAGGTCGATCCGCAGCCGCTGCAGCCATCGGGCATCGGGTACCGGGGTGTGCGACGGCAGCCAGTCGGATACGAACCATCCGGCCAGGCCGGCGATCGCGACCGCTGTCACGGCGAGTCCGAGGGTGAGCACCGGTCGCGGCATCGCGGCCGTCCAGAGCCGGGGCCGGCCGCGGCGGTGCAGCCATGAGCCGACGATGCAGGCCACCAGGGCCGACGTGACCCCGATGGAGGTGAAGGCGGCCCTGGTCACTTCGGGCTGGCGGCTGAGGAATCCGCCGAGCCCGGCGGTGAGCGCGGGGGCCAGGTAGGCGGTCGCGACCTCCTTCCACAGGGTGAACGGACGGGTGGCGGAACCGCGCTGGGCGGTACTGGGAGGGGGGCTCATGCGACTCCTCGGAAGTAATTAGCAAGCTAACTATTTGATTAGGAGGCTAACTATTAGGGCGTGGGGAAGGGCGCCGCGCGGTCGAGGCGGCCGCCCCTGCGCGGCGGTGGTGCCGCGGCTATTCGGCGGTCAGTGCGCCGATCCGCTGGGTGATCCGCTCCAGGAGGTCGAGGAACAGCCCGCGTTCGTCGGCGGCCAGCCCGCCGACCAGCGCCTCAAGCCGTGCGAAGTGATCCGCCGCCATGTCGTGCAGCCGCCGGCTGCCGCGCGCCGTGAGCACGACCACCGCGCCACGCCCGTCCTCCGTCGAGGCGCGTCGGGCCACCAGGCCCTCTCGCTCCAGACCGGCGACCAGGCCGGTCACCGTGGCGCGCGAGACGCCGAGGCTCTTCGCGAGCTGCGACGGCGACTTCTCCCCGTCGCCGTCCTCGAGGTCCACCAGGAGGCGGTAGCGACCGGTCGACAGCCCGGACCGCGCGAAGTGCACCTCGGACGCCCGGTCCAGGCGCGCCCCGGCGGCCATCAGGCGCACCGCGACGAGCACCGCCTGCGGGTCGGCCTCAAGCCCGTACCGCGCGATCTGCTTACGCGCCTGATCGAGCGTGGGTGCAGCGCCGGGGTTCACGTCCTCGTGACTCATGGGAAGTAATATGGTGCCTAACCATCTGCCAGTCAAGTCCCCGATACCGGCGGCACGTTCGGACAGTTCGCCCTTGTGGGGTCGGATGTGGGGTCGGAGGTGGGGTCGGCGGTGGGGGCCCGCCGGCCGTGCCTCAGGCGGCCGAGAGGGCCGCCGGGAGGGGAGCGGCGTGGAGGGCCGTGAGGCCTGAGACGGCTCGGGTGAGGCAGACGTACAGGCGGCGCAGCCCGGTGCGCTCGTCCGGCTCGCCGTCCACCACCGCCGCCGGCTCGTCCAGCACGACGTAGTCGTACTCCAGGCCCTTGGCGAGGGACGCCGGAACCAGCGTCAGCCGGGACTCGGCCGTCGTCTCCTCGCCGGGCGACAGGTACGCCATCCCCGCCGCGTCCAGCGCCTCCGCCAGTACCGGGATCCGCGCGTCGGCCGCGATCAGACCCACCGAGCCCTCGTACGCGAGGAAGTCCCGGCAGGCGCCGATGACGTCCGCCACCAGCTCGTCCGGGGCCGACTCGGACACCGTCAGCGACCCAGGCGTCTCACGCACCGACGACACCGCCGCCAGCCCCGGCGAGATCTCCGGCAGCAGCCGCGACGCGTACGCGATCACCTCGCGCGGCACGCGGAAGCCCGCCGTCAGCTCCTCCAGCACCGCCTCCGGCTTGCCCAGGTGCGCCAGCGCCTCCGCCCAGCTGCGGGTGGCCCACGGGGTCGTGCCCTGCGCGAGGTCGCCCAGTACCGTCGCCGAGCCCGTCGTGCAGCGGCGTCCCACCGCCCGGTACTGCATCGGCGACAGGTCCTGCGCCTCGTCGACGACGACGTGCCCGAGCGAGTGCGTCCGCTCCACCAGGTCGGCGGCCTCGTCGATGAGGACGAGGTCCGCCGCCGACCACTTCGCCGACTTCACGCTCCGGAACGGCTTCGGCCACAGCAGCAGCTTCTGCTCGTCCTCCGTCAGGACCCCCTCGGCGTGCTCCGCCAGGAACTCCGGGTCCGACAGCAGCCGCAGGACCAGCTTCGCCGGTTCGACCAGCGGCCAGATCGCCTTGACGGCCGCCTTCACCGCCGCGTTGCGGGCCACCGCGTCCTGCACCCGGTCGTCGGGCGCCTCGCCCGCCTGCTCCATGCGGACGAGGACGGCGTGCGCGATCCGCTGCGGCAGCGCGTCGCGGGCGGCGCCGTAGCGGATGTCGCGGTTCTGGAGCTCGGTGACGATCTCCTCCAGCTCGTACGCGGGCACCCGCCAGCGGCGCGATCCGCGGACCACCATCAGCGGCTCGGCCGGCGCGGTGACGTGGGAGCGGACCGCGCGGCGCAGCACCTCCGCCATCCGGGCGTCGCCCTTGACCACGGCCGTCGCGGCGGTGTCGCTGCCGCGCACCTCCAGGCCCGGGCGGGCGACGAGGTCGTCCACGGTCGCCTGCTGCACCTCCAGCTCGCCCAGCGCGGGCAGGACCTGCTCGATGTAGTGCAGGAAGGAACGGTTCGGCCCGATGACGAGCGTGCCGGTGCGGGCGAGCCGCTCGCGGTGCGCGTACAGCAGGTACGCCACCCGGTGCAGGCCCACGGCCGTCTTCCCGGTGCCGGGGCCGCCCTGGACGCACACCGAGCCGGACAGGCCGGAGCGGACGATCTCGTCCTGCTCCGGCTGGATCGTGGCGACGATGTCGCGCATCGGGCCGACGCGGGGGCGTTCGATCTCCTGCTGGAGCAGCTTGCTGACGGCGGCGGCCTCGGCCGGGTCGGAGAGGTGCTCGTCCTCGTACGCGGTGAGGTCGCCGCCGGTGTAGCCGAAGCGGCGGCGCAGCGCGATGTCCTGCGGGTCGGCCTTCGAGGCGCGGTAGAAGGGCTGCGACACGGGCGCGCGCCAGTCGATGACCATCGGGTCGCCGTCGGCGTCGTGGACGTGGCGGCGGCCGATGTAGAACTGCTCGCCGCCCGCGCCCTCGGCGAGGTCGGCGCCCGGGGCGTGGAGGTAGTCGAGGCGGCCGAAGAACAGCGGGGTGTGGGACAGGTCGGCCAGCGCCTTGATGCGGTCGTCGATCTGCGCCTGGAGGACGACGGCGTTGACCCAGTTCGCGGTGACGTCGCGGATGTCGAGGGCCTCGACGTCCTCGCGCATCGCGCGCAGGGCGGCCCGGGAGGCGGCCAGGTGGGCGCGCTCGCGGCCGAGGAGGCCGGCGGTGTCGGCGGTGTCGGGGGTGCCGACGGGGGTGGTGGTGGCCGTGCCGGGTGCGGCGGTGTCGTCGGGCGTGGTGTCGGGGGCGTGCGCGGGCACGGGACTGCCTCCAGCGGCTTCGGTGCGGAACAGAAACCCACCGGTTTCCGTCCGGTGGGCGGCTCTCCCCGGTGCGGCGGCGGGAGGCGGCAAGAGCGGAGATTGTAGTCAGGGGGCGGGGCCGGCGCGAATGGATTTACGGGCCCCGGGGTCTGGGCGGCCGGTACACCCGTACGGGTGTCATACCCGGGGGTGTCAGACCTTCGGCAGAGGCCCAGGGAAAACCATGGGACGTGAGGAGGAGCCGGGGGCCTGTGAGATTGGCTCTCCAGACCGATGTGCGGAGCGGGGAGAAAACGCACCATGGATACATGAGCACCGCAACCCTCACCCCGATCCAGGGCGGCCGCCCTAGCGGCGCCACCGCCACCTCCTCCCACCACCCCCGCCACCGCGTCGGCGACGTCCTGCGCGCCGTGAAGGTCTTCGCGACCGCCGCCGTGAGCGTTGTCGTCCTCGGCGAGTACTCCGAGGACGCGGGCGTCATACGCCGCTGAGCGCGCCGCTGAGCGCGTCTGACCGCGCCGCTGACCTGCGGTCACGGTGCGTGGCCTGATCCCGGCGGGGGGCCCGCGTTGATCCACTAGGGTCACGCGCGTGACCCGCAGCCCCGATCCCGACCGCTCGCCGTCGCCCCTCGCCGGCATGCTGGTCACAGGGGCGCTGCTCACCCTCGGCGTGCTGTGCGTCGCCCTGCGCGTCCCGACCGCCGACGCCCTCCTCAGCGGGTTCTCCGCCGCCGACTGGCACCCGCCCGCCGGCTACCCGCCGTTCGCCGCGATCCTCTTCACCCCCGCCGCCTGGCTGCCCGCCGGCGTGCTCAAGGCCGTCCTCGTCCTCGGGAACGGCGGCCTGCTCGCCCTGCTGGTCCTGCTCTCCTGCCGGCTCGCGGGAGTACGCGCCCGGCCGGGTCCCGTCCTGGCCGCCACCATCGCCGGGCTGTGGCTGGAGCCGCTGTTCCAGAGCCCGCTGCCCGGCCAGATCAACCTGGCGCTGGCCTGCCTGGCCCTGTGGGACCTGGGCCGGCCGCGCGGCGCCCTCGGCAAGGGCTTCGCCCTGGGCACCGCCGCCGGGATCACCCTGACCCCGGCGGTGTTCATCCCGTACCTGCTGCTCACCGGACGGGTCCGGGCCGGCCTGACCGCCCTGGCCGGCTTCACCGGGACCGCCCTGCTCGGCGCCCTCGTCCTCCCCGAGGCCTCCGCCGACTTCTGGGCCCACCACCCGCCGACGGCCGACGGGGCCCCGCTGCTGCACTGGCAGCAGCTGTGGGTGTGGGCCGTCCCGCCGCTCACCGCCCTCGCGGTGAGGACGGCGGGCGCCCTCCGGGGCCGCCGCCACCGCGCGACGGAGGCCCCGGTCCCCGCCCCCGGGTCACCCCTGGGGCGGGAGGACGCGTGGGACGTGGGGGACGCGGGCCCGGTCAGTCACCGGCCAGCAGCTCGTCGGCGTCCATGATCCGGTACGCGTAGCCCTGCTCCGCCAGGAAGCGCTGGCGGTGGGCGGCGAAGTCCTGGTCGATCGTGTCCCGCGCCACGACCGAGTAGAACCGCGCCTCGTGCCCGTCCGCCTTCGGCCGCAGCACCCGGCCCAGGCGCTGAGCCTCCTCCTGCCGGGACCCGAAGGTGCCCGACACCTGGATGGCGACCGTGGCCTCGGGCAGGTCGATGGAGAAGTTCGCGACCTTCGACACCACCAGCACGTTGATCTCGCCCTCGCGGAAGGCGTCGAAGAGCTTCTCGCGCTGCGCGTTCGAGGTCTCGCCCTTGATCACGGGCGCGTCCAGGTGCTCGCCCAGCTCGTCCAGCTGGTCGATGTACTGCCCGATGACCAGCGTCTGCTCGCCCTTGTGCTTGCGCACCAGCGCCTCGGTGACCTTCCGCTTCGTCGCGGTCGTCGCGCAGAACCGGTACTTCTCCTCCGTCTCCGCCGTCGCGTACGCCAGCCGCTCCGACTCCGTGAGGTTCACCCGGACCTCGACGCAGTCGGCGGGCGCGATGTAGCCCTGCGCCTCGATCTCCTTCCACGGCGCGTCGAACCGCTTCGGCCCGATCAGCGAGAACACGTCCGACTCCCGGCCGTCCTCGCGCACCAGAGTCGCCGTCAGCCCCAGCCGGCGGCGGGCCTGCAGGTCGGCGGTGAACTTGAAGACGGGCGCCGGCAGCAGGTGCACCTCGTCGTAGAGGATCAGCCCCCAGTCCCGCGAGTCGAACAGCTCCAGGTGTGGATAAACGCCCTTCCGCTTCGTCGTGAGGACCTGGTACGTGGCGATCGTGACGGGCCGGATCTCCTTGCGCGTACCCGAGTACTCGCCGATCTCCTCCTCCGTCAGCGAGGTCCGCCTGACCAGCTCGTGCTTCCACTGCCGCGCGGAGACCGTGTTCGTCACCAGGATCAGCGTCGTCGCCTTGGCCTTCGCCATCGCCCCGGCCCCGACCAGCGTCTTGCCCGCACCACACGGCAGCACGACCACCCCGGACCCGCCGTGCCAGAACCCCTCGACCGCCTGCGCCTGGTACGGCCGCAGCGCCCAGCCGTTCTCCTCCAGCTCGATCGGGTGCGCCTCGCCGTCCACGTACCCGGCGAGGTCCTCGGCCGGCCAGCCCAGCTTGAGCAGCGTCTGCTTGATCTGCCCGCGCTCCGACGGGTGCACGGCCACCGTGTCGGCGTCGATCCGCGCCCCGACCAGCGGCGTGATCCGCTTCGACCGCAGGATCTCCTCCAGCACGGGCCGGTCCGTGCTGGTCAGCACCAGCCCGTGGACGGGGTGCTTGGAGAGGGTGAGCCGCCCGTAGCGGGCCATCGTCTCGGCCACGTCGACGAGGAGCGCGTGCGGGACGGGGTAGCGGGAGAACTCCACGAGCGCGTCGACGACCTGCTCGGCGTCGTGCCCGGCGGCCCGCGCGTTCCACAGCCCCAGCGGGGTGATCCGGTAGGTGTGGATGTGCTCGGGTGCCCGCTCCAGCTCGGCGAACGGGGCGATGGCCCGGCGCGCGGCACCGGCGAGCTCGTGGTCGACCTCCAGGAGGAGGGTTTTGTCGCTCTGGACGATGAGAGGCCCGTTCACGCCTGGTCCCTTTCCGGCGGGTGGCGGCCGCCCGGGCGCGGGCGGCCAAACCTCCAGTCTGCCGCATCCCGCCGCGGGCGCGGGGGTCCCGCCGGGCAGGCCGGGGAAAAGGCGCCGACGGCGGCCGCGCGAGGCGTGGCCCTCCACCGAGGGGACGGCCGGCTACGCGCCGAGGTGAGGCAGCGGCCCCGACGGGTACGGGGTCTCCACCGGGAGCAGGGCGCGGGCCGCCTCGGTGTCGCCGGCGCGCAGCAGGCCGTGGATCTCGCGGACCAGCGGGGTGACGTCGCGGATGGACACCGTCCACTCGTCGGCGTAGGCGCGCGACGCCGGGCCCGACAGGCCCAGCTGGAGGGACCGGTAGGGCAGCGGGTTCAGGTGCGGGTCGCGCTCGGGGTCCCACTGGACGCGGACCGGGGAGCGGGACAGGGTCTTCTTCCAGTCCGCGCGGTCGGCGTGCACCTTCGGCGCGTAGTGCGACAGGCAGGCCTCCGCGAGGGCCCCGTCGAAGCCCTCCCGGCTGATCTCCACGGCCAGCACGGTCTCCTGGCCCTCCTTCGTGGCCCAGCCGCAGCGGTACATCATCCACAGGAACGACGGCTTGATCCACGTCATCCGCTCCCGCTTCCAGGCGGGCGGGAAACGGCCGTCGCGGGCCGCCGGGAGGCCCAGGGCGGGGGAGTACGCCTGGTACACCGTCAGGGTGGTGGCGGTGTGGACGGCGCGGATCTGGCGCGTGGGGGTTTCCGGGGCTTCCTGCATGGGCCCAGGGTGCGGTCCCAGCACCCCCTCCCGCCAGGGGTTTTCCCCTACACCTGGTCCTCCGCCAGCTCCGCCACCCCCGTGATCCGGTGCAGGGCGTAGGTGCGCACCTCGTCCGCCGTGTGGTCGTAGCCGGTGACGAAGCCGCCCTCCACCCGCACCGGGGCGATGACCCGCTGGCTCGCCGCCCCCTCGGCGTTGACGTACCCGATCCACACCGCCGAACCGGTCAGCGCGGCCGCCTGCACCGTCGCCAGGGTCTCCGCCGCGCTCGTGCGGGGCAGCTCGCCCGGCGCCGGCGCGGCCGACTGCCCGGCCGGCTGCCCGGCCGGCTCCTTGCGGACCGCCGTCGCCGCCAGGTCGCCCGCCCGGATCGCCCGTACCGCCGCGCCCAGCAGCGTCGCGTCCGGCACCGGCGGCCCGTCCGGCACCGGCACCGGCGCCGTGCGCTCCGGCGTGCGGTACGCGGCCGCCCGCGCCACCAGCACATCACCCGTACGGGACTCCGCCGCCGGGGCGTAGCCCATGGCCCGCAGCCCGTCGAGCAGCGCGCCCGGCTCCGCCTGCGCCGCGAGCACCGTCGGCGCGAGGCGGCGCAGCCCCAGGCCCGCCGAGCGCTTGTCGGCCAGGATCTCGCCCAGCATCGCGTCGTCGTCGCAGCGCACGTACGAGGAGGCCGCGCCGACGCGCAGGTGCCCGTGCCGCCGGGCCACGTCGTCGATCAGGTACGCCAGCGGCTGCGGCACCGGGGTACGGCTGTGCTCGGCGAGGAAGGCGTGCAGGTCGGAGGCGGTCTGCCCGGAGTCCAGGGCCCGGCGCACCGAACCCGGGGTGAACCGGTACACCGTCGCCCCGCCCTTGGACTCCACGTCCGCCAGCACCGCCAGCACATCGCCGAGCGGCCGGCGCAGCGGTCCGGGCGCCACCGCCGTCAGGTCGGCCTGGCGCCAGCAGCGGCGCCGGGTCGCGGCCCTCCAGCAGGGCCCGGCCGAACGCGCTGAGCGCGCCCCGGCCGGTGACGCCCAGCACCTCGGCGTCGTGCAGGGTCCAGTGCGCGAGGCGGGCCCGCAGGTCGCTCGTACCGCGCTCCGGGCGCTCCCACGCGAGCCGCTCCAGCAGCGCGTCCGGGGCGGGCGAGCCGCCCTCGGGCAGGGCGGCGAGGAGTTCCAGGACCCGGCGGCGCACCTCCGGCGCGGGTGAGCGGTCCAGGTCGGGGCCGAGCGCCGCGAGGGTGCGGCCCTTGGTGTCCTGCTCGCCGACCATCCCGGCGGTGCGGGTGGCGGCCAGCCAGGCCGAGGCCAGCGCCGACCAGCGTTCGGCGGGCGGCAGTTCGCACCAGTCGTCGAAGGCGGGGGTCGGCGCGTACCGCTCGTCGGCCTCGCCGTCGCTGGCCAGCAGCCCGGCCGCGTAGGCGAGTTCGATCCAGAACGCGGCCGCCTGCTCGGTGGTGTCCAGGGCCGACGCCGTCCGCTTGAGGTCGCGTACGGCCAGCCCGCCCGCCCGCAGCACCAGCGGACCGGTGTGCTCCCAGGACTTCACCAGCTCCTCGACGGTGGCCAGCGCGGCCAGTGCCTGCCCGGCGGCGTTCGCGTCCACAAGCTGTGGACGGTGCTCGCGGTGCACGCCCACGGGCGGCGCGACCGGCTCAGTCCGCCGGTGCGCGAGCCCGCCGCGCAGGTGCAGGGCCACCTCGCGGGGCAGCACGACGGTGCGCGGCGAGGCCGGCAGCAGCAGCCCCCGGTCACGCAGCCAGCGCACGGGCGGCGCCGGGTTCGGGGTCACCTCCCCGTACGGCGGCCCCCACACCAGCCGCCCCAGCACCTGGTGCGCCTCCGCCGGGGCCTGGTCCAGCAGCGCCGACATCCGCTCCGGGTCGGTGAACAGCCCGGTCAGGGCCGCCACCGCCGAGACGGGGTCGTGGGTCGGGGGCAGCCCGGCGGCCGCGACGATCTCCTGGATCCGGGTCGGCGACATCCCGGCCGTGGCCTCGGCGACCGTCGGCCCCAGCCCGGTCGGGGAGGGACGCTGGGCGGAGGGGGCGAGCAGCTCCCGGGCGGTGCGGACCAGGCGCAGCCGGTCGTCGTCCCCCCACACCAGGGCCTGGTCGCGCAGGGTCCCCAGGGCCCGGGGGAGCGCGTCGCGGGCCGCACCGTCCTTGGCGTCCTCGCCGCCGGTGCCGGTGAGGAGCTCCTCCAGCACCGGGTACGGGCACGGGTCGGGGGCCACCGCGAGGGCCTCGGCCGTCTGGAGCGCGAACCGGTCGAGGCGGTCCAGCGCGCGGACGACGGAGGCCCGGGTGCCTGCGCGGGTGGCCAGCTGAGTGATGTCACCGGGCACCGGGTTCAGCAGGTCGGGGCGGGCGTGCAGCAACGCGGTGAGCGCCGCGTCGTCCCGGGCGCGGAGCGCCTCGGCGAGGGAACGCGGAGGGGGCGGGGTGGGGGAGGCGGTGCCGGCGGGCGGCTGTGCCGTCGTGCCCCGCGGGGCGTTCGTCGTGGCGCTTCCCTGTGGACTTCCCTCGGGCACGGTGCTCGCCTCCTGGTCACGTCGGCCGGTCGTCGGCCGGTCCCCATCCGGCCAACGGTATCCGTTGCGCCGACGGCCGCTCCACGCCCGCACGCGCTACCTTCTGGGGCGTGGGGATCGAGAGCGACCATCTGGTCTACGAATACCTGAGCCGGGTCGGGGACTTGGCGCAGCAGCGGCAGCTGCCGTCGGGGGACCGGATGCGGCTCCGGCTCGTGTCGGGGCTGCGCGACGAGATCGACCGGCGGCGCGCCCGGTTCGAGCCGGAGACGCCGGAGGCGGTGCGCGCCGTCCTGGAGCGGCTCGGCACGCCGGAGGAGGTCCTGGACGCGGTGGGCCGCCGGGCGGCGCAGGCCGGTGCGGGCCCGGTCGCCGATCCCGGTCGCGCCGCCGTCGCGCCGGTCTCGGTACCGCAGCAGCGCGGGAACCGGCGGCGCGCCGCAGCCCCCGCTCCGGAGCCGCGGAACGTGCCGCCGCACCTGGCGGGGCTGGACGAGCTCGGCGGATCGTCCTCGGACCACGGCGAACCCGACTGGTGGCGGCTGCCCGCCGCCGGACGCGGACCGCAGGTCGAGGGGTTCGCGGGCGGCATCGAGATCCCGGAGCTGCTCGGGCGGGACACGGAGGAGGAGCCCGCGACCGGCCCCGCCCCGGCCACGCCCCCGCAGGGCGCCGCCGCCGGCCTGCTCGGCTACCTCAAGCAGCGCCGGGAGCGGGGCAAGGAGCCGCAGCCACCGGCCCCCGGGGCGGCGGAGGCCGGGCCGGCCGCCAAGGTGCCGCGCCCGCGCCCGCACGGTTTCCTCCTGCTGGCGGCGGTGCTGCTGGGGGCGGGTGCGCTGACCGGGTACTGGCCGCTGCTCGGGGCGGGCGCGCTGGTGGCGTACGTGTCCCGGGTGCTCGGGCCGCGGGAGCGCAAGTGGGTGATCCTGGGCGTCCCGGCCGGGGTCTTCACCGCCGCGGTGCTGTGGCTGTGGGGGCGGAGCACGGGCCGCTGGGGCGAGCCCCTCCCGTCCGCGCAGCTGGGCCCGGCCTTCCAGGCGATGTGGCCCACCCTGGCCCGCACTGCGGGCGCCACCCTGGCGGCATACCTGGCCTGGCGGAGCCGACGGCGGTAGGGCCGCCCCCGCCCCGGCGGGGGGCGGGGGCGGTATCCCGGGGGCGGTATCCCGCGGGGCGGTGGCCGGACAGGGGGGGGGCGGTACCGGGAGCGTCGGGACTTCGGCGGGGCGGTC
>NZ_JZWV01000463.1 GCF_000966975.1 Streptomyces katrae
GGGGGTGGGCGGCCGGGTTAACGTCGGGGTCACAGGCCCGCACCCGGCCGTTCACTCCGGTTCGCAAGGATTCCCGCATGGCACCGACGACCACGACCCCCTCCCCCGGCACCGCCCGCGCGATCCGCGTGGTGGCGCACCGGGGGGCCTCCCACGAGTACCCCGAGCACACCATCGAGGCCTACCGGCGGGCCATCGCCGACGGGGCCGACGCCCTGGAGTGCGACGTACGGCTGAGCGCCGACGGGCGGCTGGTGTGCGTGCACGACCGGACGGTGGAGCGGACCTCCGACGGGCGCGGGGTGGTCTCCGAGCTGACGTACGCGCAGCTGGCCGCGTTCGACTTCGGCGGCTGGAAGGGCGCGGAGCACCGGGGCGCGCGGGTGCTGCTCTTCGAGGACCTGCTGAAGGAGGCCCTGGCGGCGGACCGGCCCGTGGGGCTGGCCGTGGAGACCAAGCACCCCACCCGGGCCGGCGGCCGGCTGGAGGCCGAGCTGGTGCGGATGCTGAAGGAGTACGGGCTCGCCGACGGCTCCGACGGCCGGGTCGAGGTGATGAGCTTCTCCCGCAACGCGCTGACCCGGCTGCACCGGCTCGCGCCCGGGCTGCCGTCCGTCTATCTGATCGAGCGTCCGCTGCGCGCCCCGCGGCCGCCGTTCGCGGGGCACGCCGGGCCGGGGATCGACCTGGTGCGCCGGGATCCGGGGCTGGTGGGGCGGCTGAGGGCCAAGGGGCTGCGGGTGCGGGTGTGGACCGTGGACGAGCCCGAGGACGTGGAGCTGTGCGTACGGCTCGGGGTGGAGACGATCATCACCAACCGGCCGCGTGAGGTGCGCGAGCAGCTCGGCGCCCGGGCGGTCGCGGCGGGGGCGGACGGGGTCCGGTAGACCCCCTTCGTGACGGTGCGTCATTGGCTGGTTCGCACCCGTGACAGGCGGCCCGCGAAGCTCGAACGTATGGCGAGGCGTGCGCGGCGGTATATCCGCCCGGGGCATGCCGTTGGCCGACGACGGACAGGCGCTCACCGGCGCCGTGGCGCGGGCAGGGTGACTGGGGCATGGCCGCAGAGCAGCAGGATGAACGTTCCGCCGGTGGCGACGCCCCTGATGACGAACCGGGTGGCAGACCCGGCGGCAGCGGCGGCGGCCCCGGCGGCTGTACCGGGGAGGGCGAGCCGAGCTACCTCGTCCTCGGGCCGCTGGAGGTGCGCCGCGCGGGCGCGGTGTGCACGCCCAGCCAGCTCAAGCGCCGCGCGCTGCTGGCGATCCTGCTGCTGCACGCCAACCGGATGGCGAGCGCGGACATGCTGATCGAGGAGTTGTGGGACGGGCATCCGCCGCGCTCCGCCCAGGCGACCCTGCAGATGTACGTGTCCGGGCTGCGCCGGACCCTGGACCCGGGGCACGGCCGTGCCGGGGGCGACCCGCGCCACCACCCGGTGCTGCGGACGGCCGGCTGCGGCTACGTGCTGCACGTGGAGCCCGGCGACCTGGACCTGGACCGCTCCCGGGCCCGGGCGGCCCTCGGCCGGGACCTGCGGACCGCGGGCGACTGCGCCGCGGCGAGCGGGGCCTTCTCGGCGGCGCTCGCGATGTGGCGCGGCCGGCCGCTGGCCGACCTGGGGCCCGCGCGGCTGCCGGCGTACTACGCGGTGCGGCTGGAGGAGGAGCGGCTGGCGCTGGTCCAGGACCGGATCGGCGCCGACATCTGCGCGGGCCGGTCCGGGGAGGTGATCGCCGAGCTGGCGGAGCTGTGCGCCCGCCATCCGCTGCGGGAGGGGTTCCACGAGCAGCTGATGCTGGCGCTGGCCGCCTCCGGACGGCGGGCCGAGGCCCTGGACGCGTACGCCCGGGTCCGGCGGGTGGTCGTGGCGGACGTCGGCATCGAGCCGGGGCCGGGCCTGCAGGCGGTCCAGCGGGCACTGCTGGGCGGGTTACGCCCGACCGGCCCCGAGCACGGCCGATGCCGCCGCCCGTCCCTCCTCCAGCCGGCGGGCCGCTGATCCCGTAAGCCCCTGGTGCCGCCCGCCCCCGTCCGGCCTGCCAGCGGGGGGGCGGGCGACGCCGTCCGGCCTGCCAGTGGGGAGCGGGCACGCCGACCGGCCTCCCGACGGGGAACGGCCGACACCGACC
>NZ_JZWV01000464.1 GCF_000966975.1 Streptomyces katrae
GGGAACGGCCGACACCGACCGGACTGCCGACGGGGAGCGGGCGACGCCGGCCGGCCCCCGCGAGGTGTCCGCGACGCCGCGCCGGCCGTGCGGTGGGCCGGCTCGTGTCGGCCGTGCGGTGGGCCGGCCTGTGTCGCGGTGTCCGTTGCGCGCTCCCGGGCTGGCTCGGGAGCTCCCTAGGCCAGGCGCCAGTCGAGGCGGCGGCGGTAGTAGACGAGCGGGGCGCCGTCGGTCAGGGTGCAGTCGGCGACCTCGCCCAGCAGGACCACGTGGTCCCCGTGCGGGAACACCGCGGCGGCCCGGCACTTGAGGTAGACCGGGACGCCCGCGATGCGGGGCCTGCCCTCGTCCCAGTCCCAGGCCACGCCCGCGAACTTGTCCTCCGCGCGCCCCGCGAACACCTTCGCGAGGGCCTCGTCGGCGGAGCCGAGCAGGTGCACCCCGAAGGGGGTGCCCACCCGTGCGTCCATGGCCCGGAACGTACGGGAACCGCGGGCGAGGGCCAGCATGACGGACGGCGGGGCCACGCTGTAGGAGCTGACGGAGGACACCAGCAGCCCGCACGGGCTCCCGTCGGCCCTCCGCGCGCTGACCACCGCCACGCCGGAGACCAGCCGGGCCATGGCCTCGGTGAACCGGGCCGCGGGGTCGTCCGGCTGCCGCGGCTCCCCGCTCCCCCGCCGCTCCAGGCGCTCCTCCCGCTGCCGCACGCTCATCGGCCGCGCTCCGGCTCAGACGGCGCTGTGCTCGGCGGCGCGCCGGCAGGCGTCCCGGCGTTCGGCCGCGTCGGGGTCGGCGGTGGCGGTGTACACGGCGTCGAAGTCCTCGGCGGCCCGGGCGAAGGCGCCGGCCGTCTCGTGGACCACGGCCCGGTTGAAGCGGAACTCGGGCCGGTCGGCCAGCTCCACCGCCCGGTCGAAATCGGCCACGGCCGCTCCCAGGTCCCCCTCCCCGTAGGCCAGTTCGCCCTTGACCGCCCAGGCTTCGGCCAGCCCCGGGTCGGCGGCGAGCGCCGCGTCGAGGGCCTCGGCCGCCTCCTTGGTCCGGTCCGCCTCCGCCAGCAGGCGCCCGCGCAGGCACAGCAGGTGCGCGTGGTCGGGGGCCAGGGCCAGGCCTGCCGTCACGTCCGCCAGGGCGGCCTCGGGCTCACCGAGGTCGGCGAGCAGGCCGGCCCGGGCGAGGAGGGCCTCCCGGTTGTCCGGGTCGAGTTCCAGGGTGCGGGCGAAGTCGGCGAGGGCGCCGTTGGTGTCGCCCAGTTCCAGGCGGGCGTCGCCGCGGTTGTAGTACGCCTCGGGGAAGGGGGCTTCGAGGGAGAGGGCCCGCTCGTAGTCGGCGATGGCCTCGTCCAGGCGGCCCAGTTTGCGCAGGATGTTGCCGCGGTTGAAGTAGTGGTCCGCGAAGTCGTCGTCGGCGTCCATGATCTCGCCGTAGTCCTCCAGGGCCGCCTCCAGCCGGCCAGCCATGCTGTTGACCTGGGCGCGGTTGTAGCGGAGGCCGACCTGGTGCCAGGTGCGCTCGCCGAGGCCGAGTTCCCGGTTCAGGCGCTCGATGCCCTGGTCGAGCAGGCGCAGCGCCTCGTCCGGGCGTCCGTCGCGGACCTCGACGAGGGCGAGGCCGTTGCGGTTGAAGACGGAGTAGAAGGCGCGTTCCTTGGGGTCGGGGAGCAGGTCCGCGATGGAGATGGCGGTGTTGACCCAGGCGCGGGCCCGGCGGGGGTCGCGCCGCTCCTCGGGGTAGTGGCGGGCGTACAGCATGCCGATCTCGTAGGCCAGCTTCATGTGGTGCGTGGGGCTCTGGGTGGCCGTCCGCGCCTCTTCCTGGAGGACGGCGGACTCGTCGGGCCGGCCGGCCGCGGCGAGGCACACCCCGGATTCCCGGATGAAGATCCACCACGGTTCGGGGCGGCGCTCCGGGTCGGTCAGCCGCCGTCCCTCGTCGCCGAGTTCGGCCGCGAGGTGGTAGAAGCCCAGGTACTTGCAGCGCAGCATGGCCGCGCGCAGGGCCTCGACGCCGGCCCCGTCGCGGTCGCTGCCCCGCACCAGGTGGAAGGGGAGGGCGCCCAGGCGCAGCGAGGGCTCCCGTTCCTCGGCCCGTTCGGCCAGTTCGGCGGCGCGGGCGTCGTGGAGGGCGGTGCGCACGGCTTCGGGGAGGGCCTCGTAGGCGGCGGCCAGGGCGGGGTCGTCGTCGGTGCAGTCGCCCTGCACGTAGCGGCGTACCGCCTCGGGGCCGGTGTCCGCGGCCGGGGCCGGGACCGCGTCCTCGGCGGCGGCGGTCTTCGTGGTGTGGGCGGCGAGGGCGTCCGGGAGGGAGAGCGAGGGGAAGCCGGGCGGGTCGAGGAGTTCCGCCGTGCCCGTGCACAGGACGAGGGTGAGCAGTTCCGGCGGGATCCGGCGCAGGGCGGCGGCCAGGAACTCCTGGTCGGTGACGTCGGCGTGCTGCACGTTCTCCACGACGAGGGTGCGCGGGCCCCGCTCGGCGTCGGCGAGGGCGGTGAGCAGGAAGTCGACGATGCCGTGGGCGACGCGCAGGGAGTGCAGGCGGGCCGGGTAGCGGCTGACCTCGCCGGCCGTGGACTGCTCCTCGATGTGGTGGGTGACCGGCGGTACGAGCGGGGCCAGTTCGGGCGTGCTCTCCTGGAGCTCGATGTAGTGGCGGCCGGCCAGCGCAGCCGGCGGTGGGCGTCGACGGAGGCCAGGAGCGGCGGCAGGTCGAGGCCGGCCAGCAGGGCGGCGCGGGCGGGGCGGTGGGGTGCGGAGATCCAGTGGTGCCCGGTCATGGGCCCGCCTTTCGGAAGAGGCCCGCCGGGGGTGGTCCCGTCAGGCGATGACGTGGTGGAGCCGGGCCCGCCGGCTGCGCAGGCGCTCCCTGGCGGCGAGCCAGAGGGCGAAGGCGATCTGGCCGAAGGTCAGGACGAGGAAGACGGCGGCGTCGGTCAGCTGGACCCAGGTCGAGTGGCCGGTGCCGAAGCGGTCGAGCGAGGCCGAGGTCATGGCGAGGAAGACGGGTCCGACGCCCCACAGGAAGGTGGTCAGGCTGATGGCGTAGCCGATGGGCAACAGCCAGGAGTACCAGCGGGCGGCCCGCCGGTCCACGGGGTGCCACAGGGACTCGTCGGTGAGCCGGTCGGTGCGTCCCAGCAGCCGGTTGACCCGGTTGGCGAGCATGCGCACGGCCGTGGTGTGCAGGTCGACGCAGCCGAGGACGGTGGTGATGAGGACGTAGATGTCGGTGCGCAGGTAGAGGAAGAACTGCCAGAGCAGCCGGATGAAGGTGGTGAAGGCGATCGCCAGGCAGACGCGGCCGGTCAGTCCGTGCACGAGGCCGGCCGTGATGACGGCGAGGGCGATCAGGACGACGTCGGCGACCATTCCGGCGAGGATCGGCAGGTAGCGCTTGCGGCGCTCCACCCCGGCCAGGCCGTCGAGGGAGGTCTCCACGACGAGGAAGTAGAAGCGGTAGGACATCCTCGTGCGCGAGCGGATGCCCAGGCGGCGTCCGGCGAGCGCGTGGAAGATCTCGTGGACGGCGATGAGCGGGACCGCCACGACGAACAGGACGAGGGTGATGACCGCGTAGTAGTGGCTGAAGACGAGGTCGCCGGGGGTGGGGAGGAGGCCGGGGTCGCGGATGACGCTGACCGCGGCCCAGGCGACGATCAGCCCGTACGCGGTCCAGGCGGCGGGTGAGAAGGCCGCCCGGCCGAGCCGCTGCCAGCGCACGGGTCCGGCGACCGGTTCCGGTTCGCCCTCGGTGCGCACGAACCCGAGCTCGTGCAGGGCCTCGACCACGTCCGCGACGTCGGCGCGCTCGCCGTATTCGGCCTCGTACCAGTCGGCGGCCTGGGCGGGGGTGGCGCCCTCCTGGAGCCGGCGGACGAGTTCGGCGCCGTCGGGCGGGAAGATCGCGTAGGACTCGGTGTCGCGGCGTCCGATGGTGACCTCGTCGCCGTCCTGCAGGTAGACCAGCGGATGCAGCGCCAGCGGGGTGTCGTCCGTGCTGGTGTGGCCTGGCTCCGCCATGGCGGGGGCTCCGTCTCTCGTCGGCCGGGCCCGGACCGGTGGGGGCGTCCCCGAAGTGCGCGGGGACGCCCCTTGCTCGAACGCGCCCGGGGTGCTGTTACGCGGGGCTCGGGTAGTGCGAGCACGCGGAAGAGGTCAGGCGGACCGGACCGGCCTTGCGGATCTGGATCTTCTTCATCTCGAAGCACCTCCTTCGGAGGGTGGGTGGGGGTTGGACGCGTTCCATGCTGCTGACCCGCTCCAGAAGTTCTCCAAACCGCCGCCAAAACCGCTTGGGGGCGGGCTGACGCGGGGTGCGGGCCGGGCCGCGCGTGAGCGTGGTCCTACGCGAAGCGCTGGGCCGCCGAGCCGTTGCAGGGCTGCAGGCGCAGCGGGTCGTGGGCGGCGGCGACCGTCAGGCACAGGGCGGGGGCGGCGGCGGGGTGCAGGGCGGCGCCGTCGCGGACGAACTGCTGGTTCGCGCCGCCGTGGCAGTTCCAGAGGATGAGGCCGGTGCCGGCCGCGTAGGCGGCGCCGGGGACGTCGATGCAGCGGTCCTGGGTGAGTCCGACGTGGAGGGACTTGTTCGCGGTGTCGTACCACCAGTCCTGGTTGCGGCCGCCGTGGCAGTCCCAGCCGGTCACCTTGGTGCCGTTGGCGCTGGAGCCGCCGGAGGCGTCGAGGCAGTTGCCGGTGGCCTCGTTCTTCAGGGGCTTGTAGAGGTCGTCCCAGGCGCCGGCCTGGAGAACGGGGGTTCCGGTGCTGGCGGGGTCGGCGCAGGAGGCCTCGCGCAGGCCGGAGGCGTAGAGCTGGGTGAGGCAGGAGGCGAAGGCGCCGTGGCCGCGGTAGTTGGGGTGGAAGGACTGGCGGGCGGTGTTCTCGTCCCAGGGGAAGTGGTCGCCGAGGTCGAGGTAGAGGCCGCGGGCCCAGGTGTCCTCCATGCAGACCTCGTGGCCGTGGAAGAGCCGCGAGTTGTCCAGGTAGGTGGCGCCGGCGGCGAGGGCTGCGGCACGCATGCCCTTCTCGAAGGTGGGGACGGCGTAGTTGCGGCCCCAGGCGGCGTCGGAGTCGTAGCCGGCGCAGCCTCCGGGGAGCTTGCCGGGGAAGTCCGGATTGTCGTTGAAGTCGGGGCCGATGGGGCTGGGGTA
This sequence comes from Streptomyces katrae, assembly GCF_000966975.1. GTDB lineage: Bacteria > Actinomycetota > Actinomycetes > Streptomycetales > Streptomycetaceae > Streptomyces > Streptomyces katrae. Next base: position 5,147 of record NZ_JZWV01000464.1, read on the forward strand.
GCCCATGACGACGAGTTTGTAGTCGGAGTCGGCGTAGCCGGCGTCGCGCATGACGGTCTTGAGGTCGCCGATGGTGGCCTCGACCTTGGGCACCAGGCCGTCGACGCGGGACTGCCAGCCGGGGCCGTACTTGGGTTCGCAGGTGCCCTGGCTGAGGACCCAGCGGGTGACGCAGTCGGTCATGACGGGGCCGAACTGGAGGTCGTCGTTGGCTCCGGCGACCAGGACCACCATCTTGATCTTCGTGTTGCGGGCCTTGATGGCCAGGTTGTCGCTCTGCACCAGCTCGTCGGCGTACTGCTTGCTGCCGCCGATGCGGATGTTGCCGGTGTAGCCGCCGGAGCAGGCGACGTTGAAGGTCAGGTCGGCCGGGATGCCGGTGCGGTGGATCGCAGAGTCCGGCGAGCGGTGGCACTGGTTGGCGGAGGTGTTGGTGGCGGGGTCGTAGTTGCCGACGCCCTCGCCCGAGATCTCGCTGTCGCCGAGGGAGATGAGCCCGGTCTTGCGTTCGGCGAGGGGGCGGATCGCGGGATCCCCGTAGATCTTGGTGGCTTCCGCGGCGCGGATGGCTTCGAGTTCCGGTGAGAGGGGCGTGATCGAGCCGGATGCGGCGGGGGCCGCTTCGGCCATGGGGGTGATGGCGGTGACGCCCCCGAGGGCGGCCAGGGCCGCCGCGACCGCGGCGAATGTACATCTGAGCCTGGGTTTCGCATGCGAACGAGCCATGTACTGCCTCCCCGATAGCGGTGTTACCCCCGGTATTTACTGGCCGGTAGGGGAGATGGGAACAGTCCGAACAAGACAATTGCTCAACTTTCCGAGGAGGATGTGAAGATGACCGACGATCAGAAGTCCACGGCGTTCCGGACCGAGCACGACTCCATGGGTGAGGTACGGGTGCCCGTCCACGCCAAGTGGCGCGCCCAGACCCAGCGCGCGGTGGAGAACTTCCCGCTCTCCGGGCAGCGCCTCGAACGCGCCCACATCGAGGCCCTGGCCCGCATCAAGGCGGCCGCCGCCCTGGTCAACTCCGAGCTCGGGGTCCTGGACGAGGAGACCGCCGCGGCGATCCGCTCCGCGGCGGCGGAGGTCGCCGAGGGCCGCTGGGACGAGCACTTCCCCGTCGACGTCTTCCAGACCGGCTCCGGCACCTCGTCCAACATGAACACCAACGAGGTGATCGCCACCCTGGCCGGCGAGCGGCTCGGGCGCGAGGTCCACCCCAACGACCACGTCAACGCCTCGCAGAGCTCGAACGACGTCTTCCCCTCGTCCATCCACATCGCAGCCACCGCCGCCGTCACCCACGACCTGGTCCCGGCCCTGCGCCACCTGGAACTGGCCCTGGAGCGCAAGGCCGCCGAGTTCGCCGGGGTGGTCAAGTCCGGGCGCACCCACCTGATGGACGCCACCCCGGTCACCCTCGGCCAGGAGTTCGGCGGGTACGCGGCCCAGATCCGCTACGGGATCGAGCGCCTGGAGGCCGCCCTGCCGAGGCTGGCCGAGCTGCCGCTGGGCGGTACCGCCGTCGGGACCGGGATCAACACCCCGCCCGGGTTCTCGGCGGCCGTGATCGCCGAGGTGGCGCGGACGACCGGGCTGCCGCTGACCGAGGCCCGCAACCACTTCGAGGCCCAGGGCGCGCGGGACGCCCTGGTGGAGACCTCGGGAATGCTGCGCACCATCGCCGTCTCGCTCACCAAGATCTGCAACGATCTGCGCTGGATGGCCTCCGGACCGCGCACCGGATTGGCCGAAATCAATCTGCCGGATCTGCAGCCGGGGTCCTCGATCATGCCCGGGAAGGTCAATCCGGTCGTCCCCGAGGCCCTCCTGATGATCGCCGCGCAGGTGACGGGCAACGACGCGGCGGTCGCGGTGGCGGGCGCCGCCGGCAACTTCGAGCTCAACGTGATGCTCCCGGTGATGGCCCGCAACCTCCTCGAGTCCATCCGCCTGCTGGCCAACGGGAGCCGGCTGCTGGCCGACCGCACGGTGGACGGGATCACCGCCAACACCGAGCGGGCCAGGGAGTACGCCGAGTCCTCGCCCTCCGTGGTGACCCCGCTCAACCGCTACATCGGGTACGAGGAGGCGGCCAAGGTCGCCAAGCGCTCGCTCGCGGAACGCAAGACCATCCGCCAGGTCGTCCTGGAGTCCGGCTACGTCGACCGGGGCGTGCTGACCCTCCAGCAGCTGGACGAGGCGCTGGACGTCCTGCGCATGACCCGCCCCTGACC